>JAKSRZ010000025.1 GCA_024403375.1 Lachnospiraceae bacterium | reverse complement strand
TGGAAGAACAGAGGGATAAAGGGAAATGCCACCGCTGCCACAAATGTTCCCACAAGGATATACGGCATTCTCTTTCCGATAGGTGATTTGGTCTTATCCGACAGACTTCCGAAAACAGGAAGCAGAATCAACGCTGCCAGATTATCGCAGGCCATGATGATTCCTACAATCCACTGCACTTTAAGAATGTTTTCAGGATCACTTTGCTTAAGCTCTGCTGATGTCATTCCAAACATACGGTTTGCGAAGATATCCGTAAGGAAGGTCGGGCACCAGGAATCGTAAACCTGCCACAGAAGCAGAATTCCGAAAAATGCGAATCCGATAAGTGCGGTGCGCTTGTAATTAAGTTTTAGTTTCATAAGAAGATCTCCCCATAATCATTTTTGATCTTTAGTTCGTAACATTATACCATTATCGATTTAATCCGACAACTCTTCTTCAAATACTGCATAACCATAAGGCATAACTTCGATGCCGTCACAGGCTCCGGCGATCAGATCAAGCTCCGGCGGCACGGTGACCGCCTTTGTTTCTCCGGTATGATTCAGGAAAAAGTACCAGCGTTTTTTGTCTGTTTCTCTCACAGCCACCTCAAGCCCTTTTTCTGCTTTGATGCCACAAGAAACAGAAGTATTCACGGAAGCCTCTCTCGTCCAGATTTCCGCAAGTTCCGCCATAAGCCCTTCAGACGGCTCTGTTCCCACGTAATATGCTTTTCCTTTTCCGAAATCATTTACGCTGACTGCCGCCTCTCCGCTGTACCACTCATCTTTGTACACAGCAATCGGCTCGGCTCCTTTAAGAGAAAGCACGTCTGCCCACTTACTTCCGAAGTTTTCCACCGCCTTTGCCTCTTCGCCACCGCTTTTTCCACATGTGCCGTTAAGTATTTCCACCTTGATTTTGTTGGCATTCAAGGGATCATATTCCACCACATTTATCCCCAAAAGCTCTGACAGATTTCCCGGAAGAGGGTCTTCTGTATTGCATATATTTCTCTCATCCTTTACACCGGCACGCATTGTAAAGACTATGTGTCCACCATTTTTCACGTAGTCCTCGTATCTTTTTGCCGTTTCATCAGAAGATAGATACCACAGCGGAACGATAACCAGTTTATATCTTGATAAGTCTGCCGTTTCAGGTACAAAATCCACAGATATTTTTTTATCAAATAGTGCCTTATAATACGCATTAAGCTGACTGTAATAGTCCACTTTTGCTGCATTGGGCTGCACTTCCATAGCCCAGCCCTGCTCATATGACCGCACAATTGCAACCTTGGACTTTGGCACACTGCCCTCAAACTCCTCCATAACGGGAGCCATATCCTCAATCAGCCCCTTGATTTCCTCATAAGCTCTGGACGGAATTCCGGAATGAGGCAAAATGCCGTGCCAATACTGTTCCGTGCCTACCGAGCAGCTTCTCCACCTGAAGAAAACAACTGTATCCGCACCATGTGCTATGGAATCAACTGCCCAGAGGGGAATCTGGCCCGGCTTTGGTGCTCTTCCCATAGTTTCCCACCCTGTTATTGATGATTGTTGCTCCATTATCCAGTATGGCTTACCCGTAATTCCTCGAATTCCGTCAAGTTCAGCACCGATTTCCGCCGGAGTAATGGTATCTATACCTCGCCAATAGCCGCCGGGATACAGGTCATGTGAAACAAAATCCAATTGCTTCGAAAGGTCATAATAGCTTACCACATCGGAAAATCCCATGCAGTTGTGGGTTATAAAGTGCTCCTTGGGACATATTTCTCTGATGATATTACTTTGAAGTGCCGAGAATTCGCAAATAAGATCGGAATGGAACCTTTTCCAGTCCAGCAATTGTGATGAATTTGCACCGCATGCTGTTTTTCTTGGCGGTTCCACTTCGGAAAAATCATTATATTCCTGACTCCAGAAGCAGGTTCCCCAGTCTCTGTTCAGATTGTCCACATTCTCGTACTTTTTCTTGAGCCATACTCTGAAAGACTTGGCACAGCTGTCACACATACAAAGATCGTAGTGGCTGTTTCCGAATTCGTTATCAATCTGCCAGCCCACCACATAAGGATTGTTCTTAAAGCGTTGTGCCATCTGCGTAACCATCTTTTTAATGTAATCTCTGTAGATTTCATTTGACTGGCAGTCATGGTGACGCCCCCCAAAGCCCCTTTTTATTCCATCCGGCCCTTCAGGCAGTATTTCCGGGTGCTTCCTCACCATCCAGGCAGGCGGTGCAGCACTGGGAGTACCAAGCACCGTGCTGATACCATGTTTTCCAAGAAGGTTTACAGCCTTTTCAAGCCAGTCAAATTGATAGCTGCCCTCGGAAGGCTCCATTTTGTGCCAGGAGAACTCTGCCATACGAACAACCTTCAAGCCCAGTTCTTCCATAAGGAAGGCATCAATCTCCCAACGCTCCTCCGGCCAATGTTCCGGATAATAATCCACACCGAATTTGAAATTATTTTTCATAAGTCAGCTCCTGAATAATGGGAATCAGATTTCCACCAAGTGCATTGCCAATAGTGATTAATAAGAGCGGAAGCAGAATATCAACAAAGTGTCCCGTCAAAGTAAAGTAGAACATATCTGCAATACTGTGCTCGAAGCCCGCAAGAATAAACACCATTACTCCCATAAATACAGCTACAACACAGAGGAAGTCCTTCTTTTCGATATTTTTTTTGTAGGTATCCACTGCAATAAACATCAGAACACCACAGAAAATGCCAAGGATAAGGAACGCATACCAGCTGTTTTCAAGCTTTGCCTGAACATTCGTCTCACATTTAGGCACGATTTTGTCCGCAAGTGGCGTAAGTCTGATAAGTCCCGCACACAGTGCCGTTCCCATATAATTTCCCAACCAGACCAAAAACACCGTAAGCAGATACTCAAATTTCTTTTTCTTAAGGCTTTCAAGCACATACCCGACCATTCCCGTATAAAGATTAAACTTGAATACAAGTATTGTAAGCAGGCCAATTGAAAACAAAAAGGCTCCGGCTATTTTATTTTCCTGCATCAACGACACTACCCCGCCTATTCCTATAAAGAATCCGGCTGAAATCGCTAAAATAATAGTTTTCAAGTGTTTCATTTTTCCTCCATAAAAATTTGGGGTTATTTTATAAAATCTTAACCCGCCAAAATCTTGCAGTTTTGTTAGATTTTAGGTATAATGACCTAGTATGTAAAACGATTTTACCACATAGTTTTTGGAGATGCTATGAAAAAAAGAATTGCAGTCTTTGCCTCCGGATGGGGATCAGAGATTTTATCACAATATACGCACGGATTGATGGACTCTTTAAGAAATGAACCGGCTGATGTATTTCTGTTCATGTCTTATCCGTTACCCGGAAATACAGTAGAAGAAAACAAAGGTGAATACAGCATCTTTTCTCTTCCTAATCTTGAGGACTTCGATGGTGTTGTTATCTTTGCTAATAGTATCGACAATGATGAGATAACAACTGATATCATCAAGAAATGTCATGAAGTAAATATTCCGGTAATCGCTCACGGACGTGAGTTTGCCGGTTCTTATTCAATAACCGTCAAGAACTATGATGCAATGTGCCAGCTGGTTGAACATCTGATTACTGTTCACGATGTAAAAAACATCCTTTTCCTGGCCGGCTCCAAGGGCAGTGCCGACTCCAACGAGCGTCTTTCAGCCACCATCAGCGTTTTTGACAAATTTGGATATACAATCGATCCGTCTAACATCTGCTACACGGATTTTGATAACAGAAGAACATATCTGGAAGTTAAAAACAGAATTACAAAGTATGGAAAACCCGATGCAATCATCTGCGTAAATGACGGTGTTGCCATGGCAGCCTGCCTCGCTCTTGAGGATATCGGCGTGTCCGTTCCAAAAGATATAATTGTTACAGGCTTTGACTGTCTAAAAGAGGGACAGGTTTTCTTCCCTTCACTTACAACCATTAATCAGCACTTCGTTCGTCTCGGTTCGGAAAGTGGTGATTTGCTTTCAAACATTCTCGCCGGAAAATTCTGCTCCAAAAAGAGCGAGGTTCCCTGCTACTTCTGCCTCGGAGAAAGCTGCGCCTGTCAGTATACCGAGGTAAATCACGGGCTCCGCCGTAAAGCCGGACGTGCTGCCTTCGCAAGCAAAAATGCCAGCGAAGGATTTGAAAGAAAAACAGGTGCTCTCGAGGGCGTTTTCCGTAACAGTAATGACTTTGAATCCCTGCACGCATCATTAACAGAGATATACAGTGATGATCACGAGTACGAAGGTGCCAACTTCCATTTCGTACTTGATCCCTTATATAAGCAATCTGTAATGAATAACGATTACGAGATGCAGGAAGGATTGTTCAGCGAAACTGCCGAAACGTTGTGTTCCATTGTGGAAAACCAGTTCCTCCCACCTAAAACATTTTTGGCGAGAGACATTCTTCCTTATACACCTTCCTCTGACGAGCCTCATCTGTACATTATCACACCACTTCATGATGGTCAGTACATAATGGGTTACCTCGTTTTTGCCGATGACGTAAATATCGTCGAAACTCGTTCCTTACAACGTTATCAGGCTAAGCTTGGCACCAGCATGAACATTTTCCGTCAGAATCAGGCAATGGCTCATCTGAATGCAGAACTTACAAAGCTTTCTCAGCTTGATGCTCTTACTCATGTTAAGAGCCGTACCGCATTTTTCTCACGTGAGCAGGAGCTTGAGCACCAGATGGCAATCGATCCTGAACTTGAATATGCCATCGCCATGTTTGATATTAATAATCTTAAAAAGGTTAATGATACATTGGGACATGACTCCGGTGACCAGTACATAATCAATTGCTGCAGACTTATTTGTGATACATTCAAGTACAGCAGCGTATACCGAGTGGGCGGAGATGAATTTGTTGCCGTTCTTTCCGGTAAAGATTATGAAATGCGTCAAAAGAGGTTCGAAGAGTTTGATGCTGCCCTTGCACGTTGCAAAGACGCATCATTGCCATTGGAATCACAGATTTCCATAGCCTCCGGAATTGCCGTTTACAATCGCGAAACCGACACGTCCGTGCAGAAGGTTCTTAAGAGTGCCGATGCAAGAATGTATGAAAACAAAAAAATCATGAAGAGAGAACATCTGATTTAGCATCAGAATAAAACAACAGAGGTGCCTGCAAAAAACAGGCACCTCGATTTTTATTAATAATCGTATTAATTGAATCCCTCATTATCTGCACCGGGATCGGTTATATTATAGCTTTCCATTTTTGAAAGCATTCTGTTGGAAAATCTGGAATCCGCGGAAACATCTGTTCCGAACCATTCGGGCGCCACAAAATCTTTTGCTTCTTCAGGAGTCTCGAATTCCACCTCAACCATTCTGAGTCCTTCAAGCTTGTCTCTGAATACGTCAAGCTCTGCTTTATGCTTCTCATCCAACGGGAAAATGTAGCGGGTTTTGTACACCACATTATCATCGCACTTGCTAAGGAGATGTTCATATGCAGACTTTGAGAGGGGAAGTTCCACCTCTTCGTTTATGCGTGTATTGAACTCCTTACACATTTTTCCTAAACCCTTTTGAGATTTGTAGGTAAGAATATATTCGTCGTTCTTTTTTCTGATTCTCAAAGTAGGCTTTCCACAAAGATATGCCTGTTCAATGTGCCACACTTCCTTTGCTGTGGAAAGGTCCGGCATGTCTTTAACTATAAACTTTCTCTCGATTTCCATCTGTGCACCTCTTAGCGCTTCTTGATTTTCTGTTCCCAGTAATTTTTATAGTCCGATGCGTCTGCAAAGCCGGTTTCCTGAAGTTCCTTTATGAAATAGCCTTGCATTTCACTTAATGATACAAAAATATAGTCTGAATCAGGATTTTCTGCTTCTCCCTCTGTTTTTGCAACCTTCTTTTTTCGTATCAGCCCTGCTTTGTCAGCCTTAAGCATTGCCTTTACGGCATTGGGGCTGTATCCGTTCAGAACTTTGTTTACGGATACAATCAGTTCCTTATCTTCCGCTGCCAGAAAATCCGTTGAAGTACGTACCTTCTGAACCTTATTTTTCAGAAGGGTGCTGTATATTTCCGGGTAAGGGATAAAATTTCGCTTATAATAGCACACATCATCATCAAAAAGCGGCAGACCCTTCAACATGAGAGAGGCCGCCTGGGCATAGAACAGTGCTGCCACGACCTGATAGGGTGCAATATCATCGTTTGCATTCTTAACAAGATATTGCACAATAAGCGATGACTTGCTTTTTAAGATAAGCTTCTCCACTGCGGCTTTTGCCTTTCGATATGCTACAGGGGTAAGTTTTCCTTTATTCTGCTCCAGTATTTCCAGAAAAAGGTACTCATTATCATGTATAGCAGCTATCTTTTCGGCAAACTCACCATTTGCTCCGGCACCCTTAAGCTGGTTCATTACCGTAGTATCTCCCCATCCCAGAAGTCTGGCCAAAGGCTTTTTTCCTATGTTGTACTTTTCTAAAATATCATTCAGTTGTTCTTTTGTGTCTGCCATCAGTATTTCCTGAACCTGTTAATACCACCGCCAAGAATTCTGATACCCTTGATAATTCTGTCAAAGGCACCGATTCTGTACAAGCTCACAATAATCATTCCTATGGGAATTGCAATAATCAATCCGCCCACTCCTGCCACTCTGTATCCGATATACATACAGAAAAGTGTGAGTAAGGGGTTCATCTCCACCGCATCGCTTACGAGTTTAGGCTGAAGCAGCTGTCTTACAAGCTGAAGAACAATGTACAATACTGAAAGGGCTATTGCCTGCCCGTAATTTCCTGTAAATAAGTCTACGGCAATCCAAGGCCAGTAAACGGCACCCATTCCGAAAACCGGAAGGAAGTCCAGCACTGCAATAAGCACGGATACAAGTGCGGAATAAGGAATCTTTAAGATGATAAATGCCACAAACTGAATAGCAAATACAATCATCATAATGATGAACTGTGCCTTGAAGTATCCTCCGATGGCTTTTTTGAAGTTGCTTGTTACAAGTCTGTAGTACTCTACTGTTGCTTTTGGAGTAATCTTTCTGAGTCCTTCCAGAATATCGTCGTGCTGAGTAGTAAAGAAATATGCTGCAAGTACGCAGGCAATCACACCCAGAAGCACATCCACGAAGTTTCCGAAGACGCCAAATGCCGATGTTACAGAGGAAATGTCCATGCCCTTGAACATGTTGCTTATTGTTTCCGGGAATTTCTGAGAAAAGTCCGTAATTCCCACCTGCACAGAAGCCGGCAAAATGTCATATACTGCTGAAAGCTTTTCTCCTGCTGCCGTCCAAGCGCTCTGAATGGTTGCTAGAATTGATTCTCTGTTATCGTAAAGCTTAATTCCCTCTGTTACCAGAACGTATCCTATTCCGTATAATGCAGCAAGTATTGCCAGAATTACCAGGACAATAACCACTGCAGAACTGATTTTTCTGGCTATCTTCATTTTCTTTTTCAGAACGCTGACCAAAGGATTTGCTATTGCAGCTATAATATAAGCAATAACAAATGGCATAAAGAATACCAGAACCTTTGGAAGGAGCCAGATTATAAGAATAAGGCTTACAAGAGCAAGGGCAAGATTTACCACCACTCTTATATAAACAAGCCTGTCCTCTTTATTAAGGCTTTCCGTATGGTTAACCGGTTCCTCCAGAACAGGGCGAATCGGCTCAGAGTATTCTGCATGAATTCGCATTTTTTCTCGAGCTTCACGCAGTACTTCCCTCTTCTTCTTTTTACTTGATTCTTTGTTTTCTTTCATATCTCCTCAAAAATTATTCACGCGATGCGCCGCGTAATGCGAATGTAATAAAAAATATAAGTGCTGCAATAATTGCTGTCATCGGACCCACTGCCACATCAAGGTAATATGACATAAACAGACCTATAACGCCTGAAAACAGAGCAATTATTATTGAGTAAAGGTTATACTGCCTTTGATTTCTTGAAATATTGCGTGCCGCTGCCGCAGGAAGGATTATAAGTGCGTTGATGATCAGTAGGCCCACCATACGCACTGTCAGCATCACAACTACTGCCACAAGACATGCGAATACATTTTCATACAGGTCCACCTGAACGCCCTTACTTCTTGAAATGCTTTTATTTACACCGATGCCTGCCAATGCGTTATAGCCAAATATCCAGCAAACTATCACGGCAATCAGTGCAAGCAACAGCTTCACATTATCCTTGGTTCCGACGCTGAGTACATCTCCCACCAGCATTCCGGAATATTTTGAAAAATCACCGTTTCTGGATAAGAGTGCAAGGCCTATCGCCACGGAAAGAGACGAAAAAACCGAAATGACCGTATCCGATGAAACCACGTTCTTCTGTTTGATAAGGTTCAGCAAAACTGCAAAAACTATGGCGAATATTATCATCGAAATATCCGTGTCACTAATTCCCAGCAAAATGCCGATGGCCATGCCGGTAAAAGCGGAGTGCCCCAGTGCATCGGAGAAAAATGCCATTCTGTTGGAGACAACCATTGTTCCCAATAGTCCGAACATCGGAGTAATAAGCAATATGGCGATAAACGCATTTTTCATGAAATCATACTGAAAAATTCCCATTGTTCCACCACTATTTAAGATTCATAAATGTTTCCTTGAAAACGTCGCTTTCCATAACTTCCTTTGCACTTCCGCTGGCACGGACCGATTTGTCCAGCAGAACAATATTGTCCGCATAGCGGGCGGTAAGCTCCAGATCATGAGAAACAAGGATAATCGAAAGATCGTAGCTTTTCTTTAATTCGGTCAGAATCTTATAAAACAATTCTCTTCCGTTTTCGTCTATTCCTGATACCGGTTCGTCCAGAAGAAGAAGGTTCGGAACCGGTGTGCAGGCTACTGCAAGAAGCACTCTTTGCAGCTCACCGCCTGACAGATCGCAGACTCTTTTATCAATGAGTTCCGCAGCATCAAACAGCTCAAGTCTTGCCTGAATACGTTGATACAAGGACTTACTTTTCCAGAGAAATACAGGGACCTTGCTGATGTAAGAAGCCACCAGGTCATATACCGAAACAGGTGCGTTCTGATCAATATCTATTCTCTGGGGCACATATCCTACCTTAAGCCTGGAAACCGTATTATTTTTTATGTCTCTGAAGCTTATTTCGCCTTCGTAGGGTCTTTCCTTAAGTATGGACTTAATGAGTGTGGATTTTCCTGCTCCGTTTTTTCCGATTATGACGGTCAGTTTCCCACAATAAATCGACAAGTTGACATCATCCAGAATCCTGGAATTGCCTGCCTTGACGGTCAGATTCTTTATTTCTATGCGATGAAAACCACACGCCGCATTTTTACTGCCGCGTCTCACTTTTCCGCTTTTATACATGGCGGCACGTTCGTCGTCAATGATTTCTTCCAGTTCTTTATCCTTCTTTTTGTAAGGATTGGTTTTCATCTTTTTCCCCGTCCTATTTTTCTATGAACGTATCTACTACTGTTTCAATTTCTATGAGGTTTTTCCAGATTCCCTTTGGTAAGCCATCTGCATCCTTTCCGGAAGTTAAGGAACTAAGGTATACAACCTTGGCATCGGTTTCGTTTAATATTTTGTCCGCCTCAGCCTTCTTATCCTCTTCAATAAGAACAAGTACGTTCTTAATATTTTTTGCTTCTGCTATAGCCTCAGCAACTTCTCCTGCAGAGGGCTGCTCATTTTCATCCAGAGAAAAGCCTGCGATAATTTCAATCTCCAGCTTTTCTGCCAGAACCTCAAAGGACTCGTTGAAGCTGATTGCATAGATTTTTCCCACAGCCGATTCCGGATCCGCATAGCCACTGTACAGGTTTGACATTTCTTTTGCTTTATCTTTTGCGTCAATGGCATCCCGACTGTATCTGTTCTTGTTGCTTGTGATGCGTTCAGCAGCATCAGGAAATCTTTTACAAAGAACAGTTTCGAGATATTCGATTTCTTCCAGGAACGCCTCGGGATCCATCCAAAGGTGAGCATTTACCTCATCCTCCACATGTCCCGCACGATTCATAGGCTGAGCCTCCTCAAAAGCGTCTGTCATATACACAACGGGGAGGTTTTTGAAATTCTTGGCAACATTTTCAAGAAAATGCTCCATTCCCATACCATTTGCCACAAACAAATCAGCCTTTTCCAGCGCCTTCATGTCCTTCGTTGTAATCTGATAATCATGAATGCATCCGGACACTCCGCTCGTCATATTGATGACATCGTATCCTGTACCTTCCATAAGGTCATTAACAACATCATATACAGGGAAGAAAGTGCAGACAATTGTACCTTTTGCGGCATTTTTCTTTTCCGGTCTGTTCAAATAAAGCACAATCAGGAAAATAGCCAGAATAATCAGTATTGCTGCCAATAATGGTTTAAGGCCAAGCTCGGGTCTTTTTCTCTTATCTTTATTTTTCTCCAAGTTTATACGCTCCTATAAGTCCTGCCGCCAGTGCAACAATGCCGATAATAATCATTAATGGTGAAACGCTTGTGACTCCTGCATTAACATAAACAGGATATGGTGATGCAACAATGAGTCCCAGTATTGCACAATATGTTTTTGATTCATGCTTCTGAAGAAGCCAGTGTATAAGTTTGGCTACAGCAAATATTCCCACAAGAACGCCGATTCCGAAGGGTACGAGAATTCCGAAGCCCTTAAGTATTCCTGCCATCTCAAAATGTACAAGGGCACTGATGAAATCGTTGATTGCACCAATAATTGTGTTGTAGTAACCCAGTACCATCATTATCATTGAACCGGATACTCCGGGAATGATCATGGTGGCTGCTGCAACCACGCCGAGACCTAAGCCGACAAATATGTGAGCAACGGAAAAATCAAGGCTCTTTGCTGCTTCGCCCTGATGATTTCCAAGAAGCTGAAGTCCGATTACAAGTGCGAAGAAAAGCAGAAAAAGAACAACGCTGAGCCAGTTGATCTTTTCTTTTTTGATTCTCTTCCAGATCATGGGAATACCACCGAAAATCAATCCGATAAAGAGAAGTGCCGTAGGTATGGGTGCCAGTGAAAACAGGAACTCAATGGCCTTTGCAAAGCCTACAATACCAAGTGCCATTCCTATAACGTACGGAAGCAGTGTAAGTATGCTCTTCTTAAATTCCTTAAACAGATTATTTATGGATCCGATGATGTCATCATATATTCCCATAGAAACCATCATTGTGCCACCGGATACACCGGGAATGATGTTTGCTACACCGATTATGACACCTTTAAGTATATTCAGTATAAATTTTAACACAGCTTTATCTCCTTACCCATATCTGCTTTTATTGTATCATTCTGCCAACGGCCTGAAGCTCCGCAAGGTAAAACCAATCCGTTTGACTTTACGGGAAGTCCGATTTCATCTGACATAACCTTTCCGCCAAATTTGGGAGTCATCTCTGTTCCCAGTAAGTATGAGAGAACTGCCGGCTGAAGGCCTGTTGTGTATGAATTTATCAGGAAGAACAAAGGTTTTTCCTTTAAAACTCCGGTACAAAGCTTAACAAAGGGATGAATTGATTCTTCAATCTTCCAGATTTCTCCCTTAGGGCCTCTTCCGTAGGAAGGAGGGTCCATAATTACTGCATCGTAGAGATTTCCTCTGCGAATTTCTCTTTCAACAAACTTTGTGCAGTCATCCACAATGTATCTGATGGGAGCATTTTCCAATCCTGAAGCCACGGCATTTTCCTTTGCCCAGCCAACCATTCCTTTTGAAGCATCAACGTGTGTAACGGATGCTCCTGCTTTTGCCGCAGCCAATGTTGCACCACCGGTGTATGCAAAAAGATTAAGCACCTTTACTTCTTCATCGGGCTTTTCTGCCTTTTTCTTCTTTATAAGTTCGGAAAACCAGTCCCAATTGACTGCCTGCTCCGGGAAAAGTCCTGTGTGCTTAAATGCAAAAGGCTGGAGATTGAAACGCAGCTCCTTATAATTGATGCACCAACGCTCAGGCATATCAAACATTTCCCACTCGCCGCCTCCTTTTGAGGAACGGTGATAGTGGCCGTTCAGCTTTTTCCACTCCGCAATTTTCTTTTCTGTGTTCCAGATTACCTGAGGATCCGGACGAAGCAGCACATATTTTCCCCAACGCTCCAGTTTTTCTCCGTCAGAGCAATCCAGAACTTCATAATCTTTCCAATTTTCAGCAATCCACATAAGGTCTCACTTTCTTAACTACTTTGTTTTTGCCTTTTTAGCAAACATTCTGAGGGCAAAGCCCGCAATGCAAACACCGATTACACCTGTAATAACGCCCACCAGCAGCATTGCCTTGACTCCGGGGCCGTCTATCAGAATTCCACCTGTCATTGATGCGACAAGGAAAGCCAGGCTTACCGAAATCATAAGCATTGCCTGACCTGTAACTGCCTCTTTTTCATCCATAAGCTTGTTGACAAAAGTAACAGCCGCCGGTGTGAACACTGCAAAAGACAGCATCTGGAAGAAGGTTGCCACATAAACCATCGCAACGTTCCATGCGATGAATGTGAGGAAGCCTTTTACAAGGAAAAATACTCCCGACACAAAAAACAGTGTAATATTTCCGAATTTCTTTTCCAGCTTATTGTAAAAAACCATGGGAAGAAGCTCTGTAACAGCTGCGAAGCAAAGCACTCCGCCCATATCCGCGCTTGTTCCTCCCACATTTTCCAGTACCTGGAAAAAGAAGTTGTTTATGAAGGAATGACTCATGTAAAAGAGGAAAACACCTATTAACAGTACGAAATAAAGCTTATATCGTTTTATAAACAGGAAAATGTTTTCTTTCTTTTCTTCGATTACATCAGCAGCCTTACTTCTTGTGTCTGCATTAAGTGCAATAACCAGCAGAACTACCACAAGGTATATGCAGATAAAAAATCCGAAAACAGAAATAATATTCGGATTGTATTTTTCTGCCAGATTACCGATTACCAGTGACACAATGGCAAAAAGTGCCGATCCAAGTGCTCTGCTGGCACCAAAGTTCATCTTTACTTCCTTGTTCTCCAGTCTGTAGCAAAGGGCATTGCAGAGGCCCTGAGTAGCGGATGCGACAATTGCCAGAAGCACTATTGCCACTGTCAGTAAAATGCTTTCCTGCTTTTCAAATATTACTACTCCGAAAAGCACCGCTGCCAGCGTGTACGCTGTCATCAGTATTGATGTTAATGCCACCTTTTTTGACTTGTCGGCAAATTTGGCAATTCCTGCCTGTACGAATATGGAGATTGCATTTCCTATTGCGAGGATAATTCCGATTTCTGCGTTTGAGTAGCCCTTTGAGAGCATTACTACACTGACATAACTGAGGGCTGTGCAATAATGCATCCAATATCCGCCCTGGAGCATGCCATATAAAATATTCATTCTTGTTGTTTTCTTTTTATTCATGCGATACTTACCCTATTTTACTATAATTGCAACTATTGATAGTAGCATAAAAACGCAATTTTTACAATGCAGAAAAAAGAATGCGTACTCTTCAGCACGCATTCCTGTTTTTTCTTATGTAGTTTCTTTAATGCTGACCTTGTATGGCAGCAATGTTATTTCTTTGGTCGGCTGGTTTTCTATGAGTTTAAGAAGGACTTCTGCGGCGCTTTTCCCCAGCTGTATCACATCAAATTCCAAGGTGGTTACGGATGGCACGTGGGATTCGAGTAAGTTTGAATTATAAAATGATGCCACTTTAATGTCTTCGGGTACGGAAATCTGCTCTCTTTGCAGCTTCTGAAGCACTCTTGCACAGATCATATCGTCCATGCACACTATGCACCGGGTTCCTTTCTTTACAAGCTCTGTGGTGATGCTTTCAATTGCGTCCGTATCCTCCACGTTAAGAAAAACCAGTTCCGAATCCGGCTCCATTCCGCATTCCTTAAATGCATCGGTAAAGCCCTGGAATCTTCTTTGTGTAACCATGTGTGTATTGTTGCCACCTATCAGTGCCAAGTGTGAAAGTCCGCTTTTTAGCAGCTTCATGGTCAGTTCTCTGCACGCACTTCTGTGGTCATGGTCAACTCGCACTATTGCTTCGTCCTCTGTACTTCCGATAGCTACGAATGGTATTCCCTTTTTCTTTACAGTCTGTGTAATGCTGTCATCTACAGTTGTTCTGCTCAGGATAACCCCGTCAATTTTGTTGTTTTCCAGTATTCTCTCAAGGTTCTTTGTATTATTTCCGGAGGCATACACTGCCAATACGTCATAATCACTTTTCGCCGCCACTTCGCATACTCCGTACATACATGTCTGGAAAAAGGGCAGTTCGTATGTTTTGCAGTCATCAGGCATAATCATTGCTATGTTATAGGTCTTTGATTGTGCCAGGCCTTTTGCTATAACGTTTGGTTTATAATCATTTTCAGCAATGTATTCCAGGATTCTTTCCCTTGTTTCTTTTCCGATACGTCCTTTTCCTGAAATCGCACGTGATACTGTTGTTTTTGATACTCCCAGAGCTTCAGCCACATCTGAAATTGTAATTCTTTTATCCATATGTGCTCCTGATGGTAAACATATTTCATCTCGTAATGAGTTTTTTGCAGTTTTAACCATTTATCCGTTTTGCAATTGACAATTCAAATGTGTATATTGTAATATTTTCGCGCAAACGGTTGCCCATAAATAATATCAGCAATTCAAAAAACCGTCAATTTTTATTTCCGTTGACAGTTTTCAATTATGATGTTAAAGTGAGGTTTCCAAATTTTTGAAACATACCAATTACCATTCAGGAGGACACGTCATGAACATTCTTGTTACCGGTGGTGCCGGCTATATCGGAAGCCACACATGTGTTGAATTACTGAACGCAGGTCATTCTTGTGTAGTTGTTGATAATCTCTACAACTCCAGCGAAAAGGCCACAGAAAGAATCCGGGAAATTACAGGAAAGCCTGTTGTATTTTATAAGGCTGACCTCTTGGATAAGCCTGCTTTGGAAAAGATCTTTGATGAAAATAAGATTGATGCAGTTATTCATTTTGCAGGTCTTAAGGCTGTTGCTGAATCAGTTCAGAAGCCTCTTGAGTATTATCATAACAATATTACCGGAACCCTCATTCTTCTTGATGTAATGAGAGCTCACAATGTTAAGAATATTATTTTCAGCTCCTCCGCTACAGTTTACGGAAAGCCTGCATTTGTGCCTGTTACAGAAGAGTGCCCCAAGGGAGAGCTTACAAATCCTTATGGCCGCACAAAGGCTATGCTGGAGCAGATTTTAACAGATATGAACACTGCCGATCCTTCATGGAACGTTGTTCTTCTTCGTTACTTCAATCCTATCGGAGCACATAAGACAGGACTTATCGGCGAAGATCCTAAGGGTATCCCCAACAATCTTGTTCCTTATGTAGCACAGGTTGCAGTCGGTAAGCGTGAGTTCGTAAATATTACAGGTACAGATTATGATACTCCGGACGGTACCGGTGTTCGTGACTACATCCACGTTGTGGATCTTGCTAAGGGTCACGTGGCTGCTCTTAAGAAAATCGAGGATAACAGCGGCGTAACAATCTATAACCTGGGTACCGGTAAGGGCTACAGCGTTCTTGAAGTAGTAAACGCATTCTCCAAGGCCTGCGGCAGAGACCTTCCCAGAAAGAATGCTCCTCGTCGTCCCGGCGATATCGATACAGTTTTCTCAGATCCTTCAAAGGCGAAGAAAGAGTTGGGCTGGGAGGCTGAGCTTGATATTGATGAGATGTGTGCAGATTCCTGGAGATGGCAGAGCCAGAACCCCAACGGATATAACGATTAATATGAAAAAATCAAGCCTCTGAGCATTATTGTCGCTCAGAGGCTTTTTGATGTTCATTTACCAGTTCTTTCGTGCATAGAATATATGATCGCCAAGGAAGTAGCATTTCGTATATTCAAGAACGGGATATTTTCCGTTTTTCATTTTGTATGCAGAGCCCTTTGTCTGGAAATATATGAAGTTTCCTATATTGTTAACTCCGGCAAGACATTCGTCCACGGCTTTAAAGCAATCCTCGTAGATTCCCTTTTTCTGTGCTCTCTGAACGAGAGTATCAGAAGCACCGGCAAACTGTCCTTTGGCGTAAAGGACCTCCTTTAAGGTGTATCCCCATTCGCCATCTTCCATTCTGTTACGAATTACGTTGGCCACCGCCAGTTTTCCTTCATAAGACTGATTTCCGGCCTCCGTCTGCACAACAGTGGCAAACAGCAGTCTTTCTTCGTCCGTCAAGGTCATGGCACTTCTATGGGTAACCGGCACTTCATAAATCCTGGACTTTTCAAGTGCTGCCTTAATCTGATTTTCCAGTTTTCGGTCTTCGATTTCTTTTAATGTATATCCCACATCATAATCAAATTCCAAATCCAGATAATCCGCATACATATATCCTTTGGCTCCGGATTTCAGTTGCACACACAGCCATTCCGATGTACTTTCGGACAAAAGCACCGTAAACCTGTCACCCTTCTTGGCCGCATCCGCAATTTTGTTATAGGACGTGTCCGGACCGCTTCTGATATTTACTTTATCATTTGCGACTCCTGTGCAGGCCAGCGTCTCATCTGCAAAAGCCGCTGCCTCGTACCCCATAGATACGTATTCTTTAAATACATAGCCTTCTTTAATGGTACCTGTGGTAATTTTAATCCATTCCTCGCCATCTTCTATGAGGTAACCATAGCTTCCACGATACAGTTTACCGATAATGGTATTCGATGATTCGGAGCTTGGTACCGAACGAATGTTCAAGGTTGAAGTAATATTTGCCAGAACCACTCCCGACTCGTAGTACACCGGTGTCGGTGTGGGCGATGGTGTAGGTGTAAATGTAGGTGTCGGTGTGTTTGTTGGCGTCGGCGTATTTGTCGGCGTCGGTGTATTTGTGGGTGTTGGCGTATTTGTGGGTGTTGGCGTGTTGGTAGGTGTAGGCGTATTCGTCGCTGTAATCTGCACAGCGTCTGTAAGCTCTACATTCGGCGCGGAATTCAGGTTCGGCGTTTCCTGTGATAATGGTTCATCAGATATCACCGGTCCCACTTCTTTCATGTCACCCTTTGTGTATTCCTGCACACTTCCTGCAAACATAAATACAAAAAAGCAAACCACCGTAGTAATTAAGTATGTTATTGTTCTCTTAAACTTCCCCATAATTAATTAGCACTCTATAATGTCGCTGAGCTCCCATACCCTGATATTGTAAGGTTGAATTGCCGATCCGCAGTACTCGCAAGTCTTCGCTCCCAAAGAAGTAATTGCTGCTCCGCAATTGGGGCAGGTTACTGCGTAGGCCTTTTCGTAGCCCATTTTTTCTGCGTCCTGAACGTAGGACATAATAACATTAAATCTTGTCTGAACCTTCTTTTCATCAGGCTTCACATATTCAACTGCATGCTGAATTGTTGCGTAGCAGGTTCCTGACTCTTTTTTATATTCGTACAAAGAATTTTTATGTATTTTTACCTTTGCAAAACCTTTATCTTCAAGAAATTTGACGAGGTGCTGCTTTGCGGTATTCTGAAGCTGCATCCAGTTAAGTTCAGGGAAATCCTTCTGAAGTTTCGGAAGATAAATTGATGTCATCCCTGATATCGACTTGGGTTCTTCATCCAACAGCTCCTGCTGCTTCAGAATTGCTTCCAGATTATCTGTTCCGAAGCCCTGTCTTGCAATGCGTTTCGCCTTTTTGATGAAATTCGATATTATTACAATGATTACAAGAGTCAGTATAGCCAGAATAATCAGTGGAACAACTACAAACAGAACTGCGTTCATAACGCTCTCCTCTCTTCTCAATATACAAATAATGCAGATTACACACTCTGAAAGCATGCAATCTGCAATATTTTATCACCTTTTCAGCTCTACTGCAACTGTGCGGTATAAAGTTCGTAGTACTGACCCTTTTTAGCCATAAGTTCATCATGGCTTCCACACTCTGCAATTCCGCCCTTATCAACTACGAAAATGCGGTCTGCATTCTTGATTGTTGACAGTCTGTGGGCAATTACAAAGCTTGTTCTTCCCTTAAGAAGAGCAGCAATACCGTCCTGAACAAGCATTTCTGTTTTTGTATCGATTGATGATGTTGCTTCATCGAGAATTAGTATCTTAGGCATGGAAACCATAGTTCTGGCAAAGGCAAGAAGCTGTTTCTCACCTGCTGAAAGTCCGGCTCCTCTTTCGGAAAGTTCAGTATCGTATCCCTTTTCCATCTTTGTAATGAATTCGTGGGCATGTACAGCCTTGGCTGCTTCTTCAATTTCTTTATCGGTAGCATTAAGCTTTCCATATGCGATATTGTCCTTAATTGTACCGGTGAAAAGGAAGTTGTCCTGAGTCATAACGCCCATCTGGGAACGAAGGCTTTCGATGGTAACCTTCTGGAGGTCATAGCCATCAATAAGTACCTGGCCCTTCTGTACGTCGTAAAATCTGGAGATAAGGTTTGCGATTGTGGATTTTCCTGCTCCTGTAGGTCCTACAAGTGCAATGGTTTCGCCGGGCTTAACCTTAAAGGAAACATCACTTAATACGCCCTTTGTATCGTCGTATGAGAAGGTTACATTCTTAAATTCCACTTCTCCCTTGATTTCGGGAATGTCCACTGCATCCGGGTTATTGAATACTTCAGGCTTTGTGTCAAGAATTTCGAAGATTCTTTCTGCACCTGCAATGTTACGAACAAACTGGTTATAGAGGTTACCAAGCTGAGAAACGGGATCCCAGACCATGCAGGCGTACGTTACGAAGGCCATGATAGTACCAACGGGAGCCGCTTCCGCTCCAACAATTTTTATTCCTGCATAATACAGGAAAATTGTGGCAAAGCCTGAACAGAACTCAATAACAGGACCGAATGCATCATTAATTCTTACGGCGTCCTTAAAGGTCTGCCAGTTTTCCTGGTTCATCTCTTCAAGAGTTTTATTTGTTTCGTCTTCTGCTGCAAAGCTCTGAATAACTCGAATTCCTGCAATGTCCTCATGAATAAAGCCGGACATATTGGAATCCTTCTTTCTGTGAATGTGCCAGAGTTCACGGCATTTGTTCTGGATGTAGAAAAGTCCGAAAGCAAGAAGGGGGAACGTGATAAGGCTTGCAATCGTAAGTATCCAGTTTTTAACAAGCATGATTACAAGAACGGCAATCAGTGTGGCAAGTTGGGGGAACAGGGTTGTAACCACATCTGAAAGTACGCCTTTAAGAGAGTTTACGTCTCCTATAACTCTGGCAATAATCTTTCCTGCAGGTCTGGAATCGAAGAATTTCAGGCCAAGGGTCTGAATGTGCTCATAAAGCTCAACTCTGATTTTTACAAGAACATCGTTGGACATAAGTGCCATGAGGTACATTCTTAACTTAACAAGAAGGATCATGACAATATTTAATATAATACCAAGTGAAACAAGGCTGATCAGTGACTTCGCATCCTTGTTCGCTATATGAACATTAATGGCACGTTCAATGATAAGCGGATTGATAAGGGTAATTGCTACTGTTACGGCCATTGTCAGGAGTACTCCCACAATAAGCCACTTGTAACTAAGCAAGTATTTGAGAAGACGAAACAGGGTTACTGACTTTTTGGTCATTTTTGTGTTTTCGTCCTGGCGTGTAGCATTTATAGCCATTAAAATCCCCTCCTTTCTTAGGCAATAGCTCCGTACTGCGCAGTGTATGTTTCGAAGTACAGGCCCTTCTGAGCAAGAAGCTCATCATGAGTACCGCGCTCCGCTACCGCACCATCCTTAAGGACAATTATTTCGTCTGCATGACGTACTGCTGAAATACGGTGGGATATAATAATCTTTGTTGTATCTGTAAGCTTTTCCAGTGTTTTCTGGATATCGTGTTCTGTTTCTGTATCGAGAGCTGAGGTGGAATCATCCAGCACGAGAACGGGTGAGTGCTTAGAAAGCGCTCTTGCTATGGAAAGTCTCTGCTTCTGACCACCTGAAAGGCCTACACCTCGCTCACCGATAACAGTGTCTCCCTTATCAGAAAGGCCTTCTACGAAGTCTGCAGAAGCCATTTTAAGTGCCTCTGCAATTTCTTCTGCTGAAGTATCCTCTTTCTTACCGAACTTGATGTTTTCGTTTACGGTATCGGAGAACAGGAAAACGTCCTGAGATACTTGAGAAATGCTCTTTCTGAGCTGTGACAAGGACAGCTCTTTTACATCTGTTCCATCCAGCAGAACACGGCCGCTTGAGGGATCATAGAATCTGAAAAGCATAGTAAATATTGAGGACTTGCCTGAACCGGTTGCTCCCATGATACCGAGAGTCTTTCCTTCAGGAAGGTTAAAGGAAATATCTTTAAGAATTTCCTTGTCCTTGATGGAGAATGATACGTTCTCAAATGTAATGGCACCCTTGACATTTTCAAGAATCTGAGGGTTCTCAGGGCTTGTAATTGCGGGTATTTCATCAGCAAGCTTCTTAAGCTTCTTCCAGGAAGCGAAGGTTGCTGCCATTTCGTTTGAAACCCATCCGATCATTTCCATGGGCCATCCGATGTAGTTGCAGTAAGAAATAAATGCGGCAAGTGTACCAAGGGAAATTTCATCTTTAATAACCATGTTACCGCCGATAAGAATCGTAACAAGCGGAAGAAGCTTTGTTACGAGCTGGAACAGTGGGTAATATTTAATCATTACCTTAGACTGTTTCATGTTAAGGTCATAATATTTTTTGTTGTGAGATAAGAACTTATCAAGCTCAAATTTTTCTCGGGCAAAGGCCTTAACTGTTCTTGTACCGGAAATATTTTCTTCGGCAACAGTGTTCATCTTGGCTCTTTCTTCGGAAATGTCTTCGTATACTTTATCAAGCTTCTTCTCAAGGAAGATTGCAAGGAATCCACAAATGGGGATTGCGATGCAAGGGAAAATAGCGAGCTTTGGTGAAAGTCTTACCATGTTCACAACAACAAGGGTTGTGTGCAGGATGATTTCGCACATAAGCATTGCAATGAAACCTACTCCGCCCCAGATGTTTCCGATATCACCTGTAAGTCTGGACATGATTTCGCCTGTATTTGTGCCGTCAAAGAAGCCCATTGAAAGCTTCTGAACATGCTTGAACAGGTCATTTCTTATATCTCTTGAGATACTGGCACCGGCCATATCACAGTTATATTCCTTTGTAAACTGGAAGACTGTTCTTCCCAAGGTGATAACGAGGAACGCACCAAGGCAGGGAAGCAATACATTCATGTTTCCGCCCACCATTACGTCATCTACCACCACCCTTGTTACCTGAGGATTCAGGTTATCAAGTACTACTGCGAGAACAAGGCTGACAACACCGATAAGGTATCTCCACCAGTATCGTCTCATATATGTTGTTAATTTCTTCATTTGTCTACCTCCGTCACGGCAAGCTTAAAAAGGTCACCGCCCCTGATGCCGTCGGATAAAAATGTAATGTCAGTTAATTAAGTTTCCGGTATACCACGAATTCATCTGAATATGATACTAGATATTCTCAGGTCACAGGTTCTGAGAATAAAAAATACCGTGGCATACACTTCAGAATGCCACGGTAAAAGATTCACTTACGCTATAGTGAAAAAGATACCGAGGCAAGCTCTGTCATAAAGTTGTGTCTGTTGTTCATTGTCATTTTACGCTTACCTCCTTTTCCTTAGATTTGTTTTTTGATGCGATGAAAATATCACTCCGTTAAGTTCTTGTCAATACACAAAAATCGAATTTTTCAATTAATTTGAACATTTTCTTGTCACAAGTGGCGAATTGCGTCAGTTGTGTGTCAAACTTGTGTCAATTTGACGTCAAATTCGGGAATAAAACTCTCCTTTGCAACATCGCCTTCCTGAATAAATGCATTTTCCACACCAAGCTCCAGTGCATAATCTATAAGTCTTTCATATTCTCGTTTCGTACATTTACGGTTTATTTCGGAATATTCCTCAGGAATGTCTATTGGTGTGTACTGACTCATCAGGCTTATAAAAATCTTATTTCCGTAGGTCTCATACAAATATTTCACGCAGGACTTAGACTCTTTCACATGCCCGGGCAGCAGGAGCTGGCGAACGATTACTCCTTTTTTCATCATTCCACGCTCATCAAACTCCGGATTCCCCACCTGACGCACCATTTCGGAGATAGCCGCTCTTGCCACCTCAGGATAGTCCTTTGCTTTGGAGTAGCGTTGTGCCACCTCAGGATTGTCATACTTATAATCCGCAAGCCAAATGTCAACCAGGCCTTCCATTTCTTTTACAGCTGCAACACTATCGTAAGAGGATGTATTGGAAACAATCGGAATATGAAGCTTTGACTTAGCTTGCTTCAAAGCTTCTTTTATCTGAAGGTAATAATGTGATGGAGTTACAAGATTTATATTGTTTGCCCCCATATTCTGAAGCTTTATAAATTCCTCACAAAGCTCCTCCGTGTTAACTTCCCTTCCCACTGCGACCCTGGAAATGTCCCTGTTCTGGCAATATACGCAGTGAAGATTACAGCCGGAGAAGAATACTGTCCCTGAACCTTCTTTTCCTGACAAACAAGGCTCTTCCCAAAAGTGAAGAGCCGAGCGTGTTATCAATATTTTGTTTGGAGAGCCACAGACACCGTGACTCACGTCTCTGTCCACATTACACATTCGTGGACATGCATTACAATTACTCATTTTCGCTGTTTTCTGCTTCTGTTGTTGCCTCTGCAGTTTCCTCTGTTGTTTCTTCTGCTTTTGCCTCAGCAATCTCCTTCTGCTTAAGCAAGTATTCTTCTACAGGATCTCTTTCAGGCTGCTTCAGGAAGAAAATCAGAAGACCGATTCCTGCCGCAAGAATGAAGAAAGAAATAAACTGTGATGTGGAAAAAACACCTACCGAACCTCTTTCCAGGTCTCCTCTGAAGCACTCAATTATGTATCTTCCGACGCTATAGAAAATAAGGAAAAATGCTGTAACTACGCCGGGTTTTTTCTTGAAAATTCTTGAAATCACAAATGCAAGAATTGCAAAATTCAGAAAATCCGCTACTGACGACATAATCTGAGTGGGGTACAGTGCCACATGATTTGGGGCAAAATGGGAATTCTGAAATACAATGTGAAATGCACTGTCTGTTTGAGCACCGTAGCAGCAGCCTGCCATAAGACATCCGATTCTTCCGAAGCCCTGTGCAATGGCAATTTCCGGAATAATAAGGTCAAACCACATAAGCATATCTATTTTCTTTACTTTGCTGTATATAAAGCAGGCAATACTTCCACCTATTATACCACCGTAAACAACAAAACCATTTGCTATATCCAAAAGCATTGAAGGATCTGCAATTACCGATTTTATTTCAACAATGTAGAACATAAGCTTGGCACCGATAACGCCTCCTATAACAGCCCACATAGCCATATCAAAACAAGTGTCGTCCTTACCGTCCGCACCCTTGAGATTTCTCTTTTTTACACGAAGCTCTGCAACGATATACGCAAGGATGATTCCCACCGCAATACATAATCCGTAGCTTTTCACTTCGAAGTTGCCGATTTTGAACAGATTTTCTCTCATATTTTTCTCCTGAAAACAAGAAATCGTGCCGCACATAAGTGAGGCACGATTCACTTTATTGTTGCTATGTAATTTTAACTCAAAAATTACTTATTTACAACCTTCTTTACAGTTGCAACAACATTCTCTGTTGTGAAACCGTACTTAGGGAAGAGTGTTGAGTAAGGTGCGGAAGCGCCGAAGCCCTTCATGGAGATAACTGCACCGTCAAGACCTACATAGTCACCCCAACCTGTGTTGATAAGAGCTTCAACAGCAACTCTTGCACGAACACTCTTAGGAAGAACTGCGTTCTTGTACTCTTCGGACTGCTCCTCGAAAACGTCTGTAGAAGGCATAGATACTACTCTTACATCAATGCCGTCCTTGATAAGCTCTGCCTTTGCATTTACTGCAAGCTGAACTTCGGAACCGGAAGCGATGATGATTGCATCAGGTGTAGCCTTTGTGGAATCCTCAAGGATATAGCCACCCTTAAGAGCTTCCTTGGAAGAACCTGCAAGCTGAGGAAGGTTCTGACGTGTAAGAACGAGAGCTGTAGGTGTTTCCTTGGATGTAACTGCACTGTACCATGCTGCAAGTGTCTCTGTAGCATCTGCAGGACGGAATACATGGAAGTTAGGAAGGGCACGGAGCATAGCAAGCTGCTCAATAGGCTCATGTGTAGGACCGTCTTCACCAACACCGATGGAGTCATGTGTGAATACATATGCTGTAGGAATCTTCATGATGGAAGAAAGTCTTGCCATAGGCTTTGTATAATCAGAGAATACAAAGAATGTGGATACGAAACCGCGGAGACCGTGGAGTGTGATACCATTACCCATAGCTGTCATAGCAAGCTCACGTACACCGAAGTGCATGTTGCGGCCTGTTCTGTCTTCCTTGCTGAAGTCACCTGCATCCTTCATGTATGTCTTTGTTGAAGGAGAAAGGTCTGCAGCACCACCGAAAAGTGAAGGAACCTTATCTTTAAGTCTGTTGATAACCATACCGGAAAGATTTCTTGTTGCTTCAGGCTTCTCATCGTACTTCCAGTAATCCTCATCATCAATAAGAGGCTTAGCGATGTCAAGATTGAACTCGTCATCCCATGCCTTCTTCATTTCAGGGAACTTCTCGCAGTACTCTGCGAACATCTTGTTCCAAGCTTCCTCAGCGGGAGCGAAGGACTTTGTAAGCTCTGCATAGTTTGCATATACTTCGTCAGGTACGAAGAAAGGCTATGTTGAAGGCCAGCCGATGTTCTCCTTAAGAGCGAGGATGTTCTCATCTCCGAGAGGCTCACCGTGAGCACTTGCCTTACCCTGCTTTGCAGGACAGCCGTAACCGATCTGTGTGTGGCAGATGATGCAGGAAGGACGTGTCTTGTCAGCCTTAGCTTCGTCGATAGCCTTGCCTACTGCATCCATATCGTTGCCGTTTGCAACGTCGATAACCTGGAAACCATAGGATTCCATTCTCTTTGCTGTATCATCGCAGAATGCAATGTCTGTGCTTCCTTCGATGGAAATTCTGTTTGAATCGTAGATAATGATGAGCTTGTCAAGAGCAAGTGTACCTGCAAGTGAGAATGCCTCATGAGAGATACCTTCCATCATACAGCCGTCGCCGCCAAGTGCATATGTGTAGTGATCAACTACAGGATAGCCGGGCTTGTTGAACTTTGCTGCGAGATGTGCTTCAGCAATTGCCATACCTACTGCCATACCCATACCTGCACCAAGAGGTCCTGTTGTAGCCTCTACGCCTCTTGTATGACGATACTCGGGATGTCCGGGTGTAAGGGAATCAAGCTGTCTGAACTGCATAAGATCTTCCTTTGTAAGACCGTATCCGAACAGATGAAGAAGGGAATAAAGAAGTGTTGAACCATGTCCACCGGAAAGGATGAAACGGTCTCTGTCAGCCCAGTCAGGGTTAGCAGGGTTGTGCTTAAGCTTCTTTGCCCAAAGCTCGTACGCGATATCAGCGCACCCGAGGGGAAGTCCGGGATGTCCTGATTTTGCCTTCTGAATAGCATCTGCAGCTAATACGCGGATAGCGTTTGCAGACATCTGATCAATCTTTGTTGCCATGAGTTTATCCTCCTGATCTTTAAGCGGGTATCCCGCATTATTTTACATTAAGTCGGCATAGTTATACCCTAGAAATTAGAATATGTCCACGCAGTCTGTGTCAATATATTATCAATTTTCGTCAGTCATGAAGTCATAAAGGTTTCCGAAAGTGAATCCTTCTTCCCTCAGCATATCGATTACTGCAGGCATTGCCTCGACGTTTGCCGGCGAATCGTTGTGCATAAGAATAATTGCTCCGTTATGATAATTTTCTTTGATGTGGTCTACTACATACTCAACAGTAGGCTGATTATCTTTGTCGTAATCACCGTAAGCAATACTCCATTGGTATGTGGAATAGCCCAGGTCTTTAATCATCTGAAGAACCTTCGGGCTGTAATTGCCTCCCGGACAGCGGAAAAACGGGTCAGGTGTCATGCCTGCAAGTTCATAGAGACGTTCTTCAAAGCCTGTTATTTCCTCAACAACTTCCTCAGAAGATATTTTCGTGAGGTACTGATGTGTACATGTATGGTTTCCTATGTTATGGCCCTCATCACGCATTCTTTTAACCATATCCACGGATTTTTCCAGAAACATCTTTGTGCAGAAAAATGTTACGTGTACGTCTTTCTCCTTAAAAACATCGAGCATTTTCGCCGTGTTTTTTGTCGGATATCCACAGTCAAGTGTGAGGTAAATGACTTTATCTTCAGCCTTCTCATCTGCATCTTTGTCCAGATAGAAGCAATCGTATTCTGTTATATCAAAGGGTGCCCAGTTTCCGGCCTTCTGATGATCCTTAACCCTCTTAAAGCTCCAGTTCTTACCGGTATTGCTAAGTTCTTCATATTCACCGGCGGAGAGCTTTGCAAGAACTGTCTCTTTTCTCGTGTCATAATAGTTCTGTTCGCGGGAAAGCTCCTTAAGTCCCGGTGTGGGAGTGGGTGTTGGTGTAAAAGTAGGTGTTGGTGTAAAGGTGGGCGTAGGTGTCAGGGTTGGAGTCGGAGTATTTGTTGGCGTCGGAGAAGCAGTAGGATCCGCCTCCTTTTCCGGTGCCTTAGTCACTTCTGCCGATTGTACCGCCTTTGGTGTCGGTGTCGGCAGCGGAGTCTCCGTTTTTACCGTGATATTTACATAATATATTATCGCCATAACTAGTATCGGAACCATACAAGCCATTGCCGGTATCAGCATTAAGGGCGATAACTTCTTTTCATTTCTATTCATATGTTAATTTCCAGCTGCTGCGAAAAGTTTTGCTATATCCTCCGGAGAGAGTGCTGCGTTAGGATCGGAAAGGTCTACTCCTGTTGCCGCCGCAAGGTCTGCCTCGCTTGTGGGTGCGGGT
>JAKSRZ010000024.1 GCA_024403375.1 Lachnospiraceae bacterium | reverse complement strand
GACAATTTGGTAAAATCGATCACGTTATTACCGAGCCTGGTCTCTCTTTTAAGGTTCCTTTTATTCAGACAGCAGACAAGCTTCCCAAAGAGATTCTTATTTATGACCTTGCTCCTTCAGATGTAATTACAAAGGACAAGAAAACAATGGTTGCAGACCTTTATGTTCTTTGGAAGATTACTGATCCTACAGCATTTGTTCAGACACTTAACTCACAGGTTGCAAATGCTGAAGCACGTATCAATGCATCTGTATTTAACGCAATGAAGAATGTTATTTCTTCACTTGATCAGACGGAAGTTATCTCCGGCCGTGACGGCACGCTTTCCGGAATGATTGAGGGCAATGTCGGATCTTCAATGGATCAGTATGGTATCGATCTTATCACAGTGGTTGTAAAGCGTCTTGACCTTCCTGATGACAATAAGTCCGCTGTATATGACAGAATGATTTCCGAGCGTAATAATATCGCTGCACAGTATCAGGCTGAGGGTGAAGCAGATGCTCAGATGATTCGTACACAGACTGATTATGAGGTTCAGGTAAGCATATCCGAGGCAGAAGCAGAGGCAGCCAGACTCGTTGCCGAAGGTGAAGCTGAGTACATGAAGACACTTGCTGCAGCTTATAACAACGAAGAGAAGGCAGATTTCTATACCTTCGTTCTTTCCCTTGATGCAGCTAAGAATTCTTTGAACGGTGATAATAAGACCTTAATCCTTTCCCCCGATTCTCCTATTGCACAGATATTCAATAAGGTTGAGTAATATACTTGAAGGCGAAGCCGTAGTGCTTCGCCTTTACTGATGTAAAGCGATAAATTTTCTGTTTACAAATGCCTCAAACAGTAGTAAAATCGGCCTATTGAAAAAACAACAGGAGGTCAGAACATGGAGAAGTTCTTCATTCCGGAAAACTACTCATCGGAGCTTGGCGTCAAGGAAACCCAGGGCGCAATCAAGCATTTAAAAGATTATTTTGAAAGACAGCTTTCCAAGCAGCTCAATCTCACAAGAGTATCTGCGCCGCTTTTTGTAAAGCCTGAGTCAGGTCTTAATGATAATTTGAATGGTGTTGAGCGTCCCGTAAGCTTTGGAATTAAAGAGCAGGGTGATGTTCAGGTGGAAATAGTTCATTCACTGGCAAAGTGGAAAAGAATGGCACTCAAAAAGTATGGCTTCTCTTACGGAGAAGGCCTTTACACAGATATGAATGCTATCAGAAGAGACGAAGATACGGACAATATTCATTCTATTTTCGTTGATCAGTGGGATTGGGAGAAAATTATTCTTCAGGACGAGAGAAACATTGAGACTCTTAAGTCCACCGTTCGTAAGGTTTATTCGGCACTCCGCGAAACAGAGCATTATATTGCAAATAAATACGATTACATCAAGGAAATTCTTCCTAAGGATATTTCTTTTGTAACTACTCAGGAACTTGAAAATATGTATCCTGACTGCACACCTAAGGAAAGAGAAAACAGAATTGCAAAGCTTAAGGGTGCCGTGTTTATTATGCAGATCGGAGATAAGCTTGCTTCAGGTGAGAAGCATGATGGACGTGCTCCGGATTATGATGATTGGGCTCTTAACGGTGATATCATCGTATACTTCCCTGTGCTTGACAGCGCACTGGAGCTTTCTTCAATGGGTATTCGTGTTGATGAGACGTCTCTTGCCGAGCAGCTTAAAAAGGCTGGCTGCGAAGAGAGAGCAGAGATGGAGTTCCAGAAGAACATTCTGGAAAAGAAGCTTCCTTACACCATCGGTGGCGGAATAGGTCAGTCCAGAATCTGTATGTTCTTCCTGAGAAAGTGCCACATTGGTGAGGTTCAGTCCTCTATCTGGCCTGAAGAGACAATGAAAATTGCTGAAGAGAACAACATTCGTCTTTTGTAAAGATGTGCTTATAAAAAGCATTATAAATAGTAATCAATAAATTAAATATATACCTTGTTTTTGTAAAAGAAAAAAGGTAAACTTAAAAAAAATCACTGAGGGCAATTGTGCGTAAATGTGATTTTTTTTTTGAGGACATGCGTCATTTGACGCTGCTCATAACACAACTTAATACATTCCAGGGAGGAACGAAAATGAAACTTACGTACAACATTCAGGACAAGCCTAAATTTGGTCAGCTGATAGTATTTGCTATTCAGCAGTTACTTGCTATCATGGCAGCAACCCTTGTAGTTCCGATTATTGTCGGCAACGGTATGGATTCTGCGG
Source organism: Lachnospiraceae bacterium (assembly GCA_024403375.1). Lineage (GTDB taxonomy): Bacteria > Bacillota > Clostridia > Lachnospirales > Lachnospiraceae > RGIG3528. The sequence continues at coordinate 24,792 of JAKSRZ010000024.1, read as the reverse complement.
CAGCACTTTTTGGTGCAGGTATCGGAACTCTTGTTTATCTTCTTTTTACAGGTTTTAAGAGCCCTGTGTTCCTCGGTTCTTCCTTTGCTTTTATCGGCTCAATGGCAGCAGCATTTGCAGGTGCAGCTTCTACTGCGGTTGGTTATCTTGGTATTATTATCGGTGCCCTTTTTGCATGCCTTGTATATGTAATCATCGCTCTTATTGTTAAGGCAGTAGGTACAGCATGGTTAGACAAGATTATGCCCACAGTAATCGTTGGTCCTACAGTTGCTATCATTGGTCTTTCTCTTGCAGGTAACGCTATTTCCGATCTTCAGAAGGCTCCTGCAGGCGGACACACACTTCTTGCAGTTCTTTGTGGTCTTGTAACTCTTATCGTTACAACAATCTGCTCCACATTCGGTAAGAAGATGGTTAAGCTTATTCCTTTCATCATCGGTATCCTTTCCGGTTATGCTCTTGCAGCAATCCTTACTTTCATTGGTATGGCAGCCGGTGTTGACGCATTAAAGATTACTGATTTCAGTTCTCTCACAGGTCTTGTGGCAGATGGCGTTACAGTAGGCACATTCTTATATCTTCCCCAGTTCACTTTCCTTACAGCATTCGGCGCATTCGGCGAGATTTCCGGTGCATATATCGGAACTGTTGCAGTTGCTTATGTTCCCGTTGCATTCGTAGTATTCGCAGAGCACATTGCAGACCATAAGAACATTTCTTCGATCATTGAGAAGGACCTTCTTAAGGATCCCGGCCTTGATAAGACACTTATGGGTGATGGCGTTGGTTCCTTTGCAGGTGCCATTTTCGGTGGCTGTCCTAACACAACATACGGCGAATCCATCGCTTGTGTAGCTATTACCGGTAATGCTTCCGTTTGGACAATCTTCACAACAGCAATCCTTGCAATTCTTATTTCCTTCATTGCTCCTTTTGTAGCATTCGTTAACTCCATTCCCAGCTGCATCATGGGCGGCGTATGTATCGCTCTTTATGGCTTCATTGCAGTTTCCGGTCTTAAGATGGTTCAGAAGGTTGACCTTGAAGACAACAAGAACCTCTTCGTTGTTTCCACAATTCTTATCTGCGGTATCGGTGGTCTTACACTTAACTTCGGTAAGCTTACAATCACATCCATTGCATGTGCACTTATCCTTGGAATCATCGTTAACACAATTCTTACTTCCATTGAAGGCAAGAAAAACAAATAATTGAACGCATTGCGATATAAGAGGCATCCTTAGTGGGTGCCTTTTTTTGTTATATGCGCAATTTTAAGGAAATCTTAATGAATCCCCGGGCAACTTCGGTTTGACTATAGTGCATTTTGTGTTATTATAAAAGGTGGCGTAAAATGCTCATAATGGGCAAAACGTAGGAGAAAATATGGTTAATAATCGTAAGGTCAGGTTGATGACACGACTCGCAATTTATGAGGAGGGCGAAGGAAAAGAAGACATTCGCCTCGGTAAGTACTTCAGACGTGATTTCGTGAGACTTCAGCTCTTCAAAAATATAATAGCGGTAACTGTGGGATATTTGCTTCTTGTGGCACTGTATATGGCTTACAAGCTGGAATTCCTTATCAGTGAAGCGGTAAAGCTTGATTATGCGGCAATGGGACGGAGACTCCTTGCTCTTTATCTGATTATTCTTGTAGTCTATATTGCCGGAAGCCTTGTGTTCAGTATGCTTTATTACAATGCTTCCCGAAAAAAGCTGGCAAAATATTTCAGAATGCTCCGTCTGATGCGTTCGTTCTATAGGGAGGAAAGCGAAAAATGATTACCAATTTTCTGGTTGTCAGAAAGGCTGTCAGAAAGTTCTTTCAGAAATACCAGACAGTATTTGAAATACTGTTCAAGTTTATAATCACATATATGGCCTATGATCAGATTACCACAAGTCTGAATTTCAGTGAGACGTTGACGAAGAGCGTTCTGAAGCTTGGGGTTGGTGTCCTGGGAGCATTTGTTCCGGAAATTGTTACTATTCTCATTCTTGGACTGGTAGCTCTGTATGAAGTGTATTCGGCGGCACCGATTCTGGCGCTTTTGGTTTTGGTGCTCTTTATTGTAATGTACTGTTTTGCGGCACGTTTTTCGGGAAAGTATGCTTATGCGATTATTGCTATTCCCATTCTCTTCAAGTTCAATCTTCAGTACATGATACCGATTCTGCTGGGACTTACAGCTTCGCCGCTTGCCATGTTTCCTGCAGCCTGTGGTGTATGCTTCTATTACATTCTTAAGGTTATTGTTTCGGCGGTAAGCATAAGTGAGCTGGAGAATCTTGACGAAGCACTGGCTCTTTATATCAAAGTTATTGATGACATCATTTCAAATAAAGACATGATTTATACTATCGCCATCTTTGCGGCAGTTATTATTATCATGTGGCTGATAAGAAGGCTTCAGTTCTCGTTTGCATTTGAGCTTACTATTCTTTCCGGTATGTGCATTTGCCTTATAGGACACTTCCTTGTGTACCTTAAGCTGGATGTGCCTATTGAAGGCGTAGTTGTGGGAACAGTCTTGTCCACTCTGATTGTCTGCTTTGTTCAGTTCTTCAGACTGGTTCTGGACTATTCAGGCGTGCAATCCGTACAGTTTGAGGATGATGATTATTATTACTACGTTAAGGCAATTCCGAAGGTTGATTCTGAAGTGCCCGACAGATTCGTAAAGAAGGGTGAGAAGCCCGAAAAGCCTGAAAAGCCTGAAAAGCCCGTAAAGGAAGCCGTTGAGGAAAAGATTACGGTGGCAGAAGAGAAACCTGCCGGTGAAAAGGTTGACATTCTTGGAAAAATAAAAGACTTTTTTGTGGGAATAGGAAGCGGTATCTCGGAACTTTTAAATCTGGCTCATGATAATTTCAAAAAGCAGAATGAGACAAAAGAGGAAAAAGTGACAGCGGAAGAGCCACAGAAAAAAGTCATCGAAAAGGTAAAACCGGAAAAGAATCCCTCAAAACTTGAGAGTCTTGGCTGGGATGATGATGAAGACGATGACGAACCAATAAATAAAAGGGAGGTAAATGAAAAGACCGATGAGTAATTTGGCTGTTGTTTTTAAAAATTTCGCGTCAATGTTTTCCTTCCCGAAAATCGGCATTCTCGATGTGGTGGAGATGCTGATTATTGCAGTAATGATTTATTACATTGCAAGGTGGATAAAAAACACCAGAGCATGGGTCATCGTTAAGGGTATTATTGTCATATTGATTTTCTGGGCGATTGCCTCGATTCTCGAGTTTGACGTAATCATCTGGATTCTGACCAACACTATCGGTGTGGGAATTACTGCTTTGATTATCCTTTTCCAGCCTGAATTAAGATCTGCGCTGGAGAACCTTGGCCAGAAGCAGTTCTCCTTTGTAAAAAATGTGTTCAGAGATACTAAGGACATAAAAGAAGAATTCAGTGAACGTACTGTAAATGAGCTTGTTAAGGGCTGCTTTGAACTGGCAAAAACCAAGACGGGTGCACTTATTGTTATTGAGCAGGAAGTATCTGTTAATGAGTGGGAAAAAACCGGTATTGAGCTTGATGCAGTAGTAACGGGTGAACTTCTTGTTAATATTTTTGAAAAAAACACACCCTTACATGATGGAGCCGTAATAGTAAGGGGAAATCGTGTGACTTATGCCACATGCTATCTTCCCGCACCTGCGGACAACTCCAAACTCAGTAAGAGCCTCGGAACAAGACACAGAGCAGCTTTGGGTGCCAGTGAGGTAAGCGACAGCTTTACAATTGTTGTATCTGAGGAAACAGGTAAGGTGTCCATTGCGCATAAGGGAAATCTTACATACAACGTTGATGGAGATTTCCTCAAGCAGAAGCTCAGAGGACTTATTTCAAAGAAAAAGAAGGGAGGTAAGGCATGAAAGACTTCCTTAACACCCTTAAAGAAAAATTTCAGCATAATCTGGTGCTGAAAATTATGTCCATTGTGGCAGCAGTTTTCCTTTGGATGTATATCACAAATACAAACGACCCGTACGAAACAGTAACCTTCTACGATGTACCTGTTCAGATACTGAATGAGGACAAGCTTATCCAGAAGGACAAGATCGTTGAAGTTTTGGATGGATCCAAGATTACAGTCAGCATTGAGGCGAGACGTTCAATCTGTAACGCATTGACAGGAACCGACATAAATGCTGTGGCCGATTTTGATAAGACATCGCTTACATCAACAGTACCCATTGAGGTATCAGTAGAAGGATACACAGAAAAGGACGTGAAAATAATCCGCGGACTTGGTGAGCATATGAAGCTTTCTCTTGAGGACTATGCTTCCAAGGAGTTTAAGGTTACTATCGAAACTGCGGGCACACCCGCTGAGGGCTATGTGGTGGACAATGCTGTTGCCAGTCCTAACGTTATTACTGTATCCGGATCCAAGATGCAGCTCAGCCGTATTCAGGAGGTTGTGGTTACTGTAAACGTTGACTCGCTCAGTGGTACAAGTACAATAAACCTTAAGCCCGTTGTATTTGATATGAACGATGATGTGATTGCGGGAGATAAGCTGAACCTGAGCTCAGAATCAGTCCAGGTAACAACTTCAATCTATCCTGTTCAGAAAATCAACGTATTTGCATATCCTCAGGGAGAGTGCGCATACGGATATGAGTACAACAGCCTTTCAAGCTATCCTGACGCTGTTATGATTGCCGGAAAGCCTGAAGAAATTGCTGCACTTATAGAGGAAAACGGAAACCTGAGAGCATATATCGACATTACGGATACAAAGCAGGATGTGGAGAAAAACATCGATATGAACAGCCTTATCGATCAGGAAAAGTATCCTTCCGTTCATGTTATGGGTAATGATACAAATCTTGCGGTGAAGGCAAGTATTACCGAATGGCAGACAAAGGAAATTATGATTTCTCCTGAAGATGTTGGATTCCTTAATGAAAAAGAGTCGTTTTCGTATGAAATTCGCAGCTTCAGTACGCGAAAGATCAGAGTAAAGGCAACAAAGGGCTGGCTTGCGGGCCTTACAGCAAGCAGTTTGAGACCGACAATCGATTTCAGCAAGATTGACAAGGCGGGCCTTATAACAATGCCCGTTAACCTTGGAAGTTTTGAGGGAATGCAGATTCTCGATGAGGTGACGGTAACAGTACTGGTCGCACCGAATACATCCGATAAGTAACCGAAGGAGTTAAGCGGTGAAATTGTTTTTTGAAGATTTTAAGAAATACAGATACTTTTTATTACAGCTGGTAAAGAAGGAAATAAAGCTGAAATACAGAAGCTCCTATCTTGGAGTGATATGGACTCTTCTGGAGCCGCTTCTTACCATGCTGGTTCTTACGGCAGTGTTTACGAAGCTTTTTTCAAGAAATGCAGTGGATGATTATCCTGTATACATTCTTACCGGACGTCTGATGTTTTCCTTCTTTTCACAGTCGACAACGCAGGCTTTGAAGTCTGTAAGAAATCATTCCGGAATGATTAAAAAGGTCTATGTGCCTAAATATATGTATCCGGCAGCAAGCGTACTTTCAAACTACATTATGTTTCTGATTTCCTTGATCGTTCTGGCGATTGTGATAATTGTCAGGGGAATCAGACCTACATTTTATATTTTTCAGGCGATCATTCCGCTCGTTACCGTGCTGATTTTCTCCTTGGGAGTAGGCATGCTCCTTTCCACTGTTGCGGTGTTCTTCAGGGACTTAGAGTACCTTTGGGGCGTAGCAACAATGATTGTTATGTATGCCAGTGCTATTTTCTATAACGTTGAATCTGTCAGCACAAAGGCAAACGAATGGATGTTCAGATTTAACCCTGTGTACGCTGTAATTACGAATTTCAGAGCAGCAATTTTCGGAAGACCCATGGATGGCTTTCTTGCATGGTACTCAGCAGGAGTGGCCCTTGCATCGTTGGCTCTGGGAGCAATTGTGTTTAGTAAAAATCAGGACAAGTTTATACTTCACCTGTAAGATTTGGTAGCAATATGTCAGAAACAGTTTTAACAGTTGATAATGTATCGGTTAAGTACAGACTTACCGAGCAGAAGGTTGATAACTTAAAAGAATACATAATAAGATTCCTTAAGCACCAGTTAAACTACAAGGAATTTCTCGCATTGGACGGCGTTTCCTTTACGGTTGAGAAGGGTGATCGTCTGGCGATTCTTGGCTCGAACGGTGCTGGAAAGTCCACTTTATTAAAGGTTGTGGCGGGAGTTCTGAAGGCTTCGGAAGGTGAGATTTCCCATGAGGGGAATATCGTTCCGCTTCTGGAACTTGGAGCAGGTTTTGATCCACAGTACTCAGGTGCGGAGAACATTTTCTTATACGGTTCGATGCTTGGCTACAGCAAGGACTTTATTCAGTCAAAATTCGACGAAATCGTTGAATTTGCCGACCTGGGCCAGTTCATAAATGTTCCGGTAAAGAATTATTCCTCCGGAATGCGTGCGAGACTGGGCTTTTCAATTGCCACCATCGTTGAGCCGGACATTCTGATTCTGGATGAAGTGCTTTCCGTTGGTGATGCCGCCTTCAAAAAGAAGAGTGAAAAGAAAATCATGGATATGTTCGATAAAGGAACCACTGTGCTTTTCGTTTCTCACAATGAGGATCAGGTGAAAAAGCTCTGTACAAAGGGAATCGTTCTTGACCACGGAAAAATGATTTATTCAGGCAGTGCAGAAGAGGCGCTGAATAAGTACCTGAAAAAGTAGGACAATTCACAAAATAAACTTTTCTTAATCACAATTCATTCACAAAAGGACTATAGAATCATGAGCATAAACAAACGTACGACGCTTGGATGTGCTCATCTTTTATAGGCATAATTGAGAAAAAGAATATGTTTACCGGGAAAGGAACGTGAATAAAATGGATGAAAACAATGAGTTAAACAAGGACGAAAACGTGGAATATACAGCCCACGAAATGACTGATGAAGAAATAAAGGCTGCTGCGGACAATATTGGAACAACACCGTTAACAAGCTACAGTTATGACACGGAGAGATCAACGACTTACGGAGCTGGTGCTACAGTTGTTACACCGCCTCCTGTTGAGGAGAAACCTAAGAAAAAGAGACCTTTTCTTAAAGTATTAGGCGTAATCGGTCTTGCGGCCTGCTTCGGAATAGTTGCATCAGGAACGTTTTTTGGAACATCAAGGGCACTTGACTTGATTACAGCAGGAAATGAAACTGTGGAGAGCAAGGACGATTCTTATGTAAAGCCTGAAAAGAACGATAACATCGGAACCGCTCAGAACACAGGGGTGGATAACCTGGTTATAAACAAAACCGACGTTGCTCAGGTTATTTCTGCCGACAATAACGTGGTTGTAGATGTTGTAAAGAAAAACATGTCATGTTCGGTGGCAATATCCGTTACCTTCACAACATATCAGAGCTTTTTCGGCCAGCGTTATTCTTATGAATCCGAAGGCGGCGGCTCAGGCTTTATTGTTGGATCAAATGACACAGAGCTTCTGATTGCAACAAACAATCACGTTGTAGAGAATGCCACTAAGATACAGGTTATCTTCTGTGATGACGAGACTGTAAGTGCTACAGTACGTTCTACAGACCCGGATAACGATCTTGCCATTATTTCTGTTCCCTTAAAGGACATACCTGATAAGACAGCGGAAGTTATTACAGAGGCCACACTTGGTGACTCTGATTCTGCGGAAATCGGTGAAATGGTTATTGCAATCGGTAACGCTCTTGGATACGGACAGTCAGTTACAGTAGGATATCTTTCAGCAAAGGACCGTGAAGTTACAGTTGGAGGAGTAACTCAGAAGCTTCTTCAGACAGATGCTGCAATTAACGGCGGAAATTCCGGAGGCCCTCTCTTTAATGTGAGAGGCGAGGTTGTAGGCATTAACTGCGCCAAGTATACAGATACCGACGTTGAAGGAATGTGCTTCGCAATTCCTATTTCCGTTGCACAGCCTATTTTAAAGGACCTTATGAAGGACATTATTCCTGAAGAGGAACAGGGATATTTAGGCGTATCAATTAAAACGATTACCGACGAAGTTGCAGCGTTTTACGGATGGCCTAAGGGCGTTTACGTATACAGCGTTGTAGAAGGCGGTTCAGCAGAGAAGTCAGGCATATTTGCCGGCGATATCATCACCTCTGTAAACGGCAAGACCACACTTACATCTGAAAAGCTTAAGAGCGTTGTTAATTCTTATAAGATCGGAGAAACAATAACGGTTACTATTATGAGAAATGAGAACGGCGAGTGGTCGGAAAAGAATATTGATGTAACGCTTATGAAGAAGCCTGTGACAGACTAGGGTGTCAAGGGCACAAAGCAATACAAAATATTGCAAAAAGTGGATAAATGAGTTATTATAAAGGGTACTTGTGGAATTGTACCCTTTTTTCAATTATTAAGGATAAAACATGATAAAACAGCGCCAAAATCATATATTCAAATTTCAGACGGTAGTCGATCTGCTGTTCTGTGGATTTAGTTACGCAGCGGCGTATTTTATCCGTTTCATTGTGATACACGAAACTTCCAAGCACCTGAGTTTTTCGGAGTACATGGCCTACATTTTGTATATACTTGTGGGCGATATGTTTATTTTCTTCTGGTCAGGTCTGTATGCCTCAAGACGAAGCGGTACAAGGCTTAAGAACATCCTTAAAGTAATCCAGGCCAACGCTATAGGCGTATTTTACATTCTGGCTTTCCTGTACCTCGTTAAAGAAGTGGATATTTCCCGAAGCTTCCTGGCTGTATTTGCATGTGTTAATACGTTGTCCGATCTGGCAACCCGCTGGCTTCTGGGCGTTATTTTGCGAATAAGACGCAAAAAGGGAAAAGACCTTAAGGAAGTATTGGTAATAGGCTATTCCAGAACCTGTGAGAACTATATTGACAGAGTAAGAAGCAATCCTCAGTGGGGTTACAGAATAAAGGGCATTCTGGACGACTCAATGGAAGTCGGCACAAGATACAGAGCGGCTTCGGTTATCGGACGAATTGACGAGTTTGAATCGTATCTGGAGGATCCGGATCTTTTTGAAGTCGTCATAACCTTAAGAATTGATGATTATGATGAGCTTGGCAATATAGTAAATGCCTGCGAGAAGGCGGGTGTTCACACAAGATTCTGTCCTGACTTTAAGAACGTCATTTCATCCGATCCTGAAATAGAGGATATGGACGGACTGCCGGTTATCAACATCCGTAGAGTTCCGTTAGCCTCTCTCGGAAACAGAATTCTAAAAAGAACAGAGGACCTTGTAATCGGAACGTTGGCACTGATTGTTGCAGCCATTCCAATGCTTATTGTTGCTGTTCTTGTAAAGACTACATCAAAGGGACCAGTACTGTTTAAGCAGACTCGAGTGGGCCGCCATAATAAAGAGTTCCAGATGTACAAGTTCCGTTCCATGAGGGTTCAGGACGAGGATGAAGAAAAGACAAAGTGGACTACGGAAAACGATAATAGAGTCACAAAGGTAGGCAAATTTATCAGAAGGACAAGCCTTGACGAGCTCCCCCAGATTTTCAATGTGCTTAAAGGCGAAATGAGCCTCGTGGGACCCAGACCTGAACGGCCGTACTTTGTGGATCTGTTTAAGGAGGAAGTACCTCGTTACATGATAAAGCATCAGGTTCGCCCGGGAATTACAGGATGGGCTCAGGTAAACGGGTACAGAGGTGATACTTCAATCACACGAAGAATCGATTTTGATATTTATTACATTGAGAACTGGAACATTGGTTTTGACTTCTACATAATGTTCAAGACGGTTTTCGGAAGTTCAAAAAATGCATATTAGAATAAAGGAACAAGATGACAGACGACATTAACGTAACAGAAACAACAGAAAACAATGACAAAGAGTACGAAGATATTTGTATGCTTTGCAGAAGGCCTGAAAGCAAGGCCGGAAAGATGATAACCATGCAGGGGGGCATATGCCTCTGTGCCGATTGTCTTCAGAAAACATTGAATTCTCTTGAAGACAGTGGAGCAATGCAGGTATTTAACTTCCCACCTATGCCCGGAATGCCCACCGGTGCAATCGGAAATAATGGTAATGACGGCTCCTCAGACTCTGATAAGGGCAACGGGGACAAGAACAATAATGACATGGGAATGGGCGGATTCGGAGATGTGTTCAGGTTTTTCATGGGAGACATGGGAAATATTCCTCAGAATCAGAAGCTCAAAAAGAAGAAAGCAAAGCCTAAAACCGATGAGCCGGACGTAATGGCAAAGTTCGATATTAAGAACCTTAAGCCGCCCCACGTTATTAAGGCTGAGCTGGATGATTATGTGGTTGGTCAGGAGCATGCCAAGAAGGTTATGAGCGTGGCCGTATACAATCATTACAAGCGTGCCTTTGATGAGGCTAAGGACGGCATTGAGCTGGAGAAATCCAATATGCTTATGATCGGTCCTACAGGCTGCGGAAAAACCTATCTCGTAAAAACATTGGCAAAGCTCTTAAATGTTCCGCTGGCAATTGCCGATGCCACAAGCCTTACCGAAGCAGGATACATCGGTGATGACGTAGAATCCGTAGTATCAAAGCTCCTTGCGGCTGCGGATAACGATGTGGAACGTGCCGAAAAAGGCATCATCTTTATCGACGAAATTGATAAGCTTGCCAAAAAGCATACAACAAACAGCAGAGACGTTTCCGGAGAATCCGTTCAGCAGGGACTTCTGAAGCTTCTTGAAGGTGCCGAAATTGAGGTTCCCGTTGGTGCGATGAGTAAGAATGCCATGGTGCCTATGACCACAATTGACACCTCTAACATATTGTTTATTGTGGGCGGAGCTTTCCCTGACCTCGAAGCAATCATAAAGCGTCGAATGAATAAGGCTTCAGCAGCCGGTTTCCTTGGGGAACTCAAGGACAAGTACGATGGCGAGAAAGATATCCTTTCTCAGGTTAAAACAGAAGACCTTCGTGAATTTGGTATGATTCCTGAATTCCTTGGCCGTCTGCCCGTTGTATTCACATTGAAGCCCCTTACAAAAGAGGATATGATTCGCATTCTTACAACACCTAAGAATGCTATAGTTAAACAGTATAAGAAGCTGCTCGCCATGGATGAGGTTGACCTTCAGTTTGATGAAGATGCACTTGAAGCATTGGCGGACAGAGCGATGGAGCGAGATATCGGAGCTCGTGCACTTCGTGCGATTATTGAAGAAATTATGCTGGATATCATGTACGAAATCCCGAAGGATGATAACATCGGAACCGTTGTAATTACAAAGGATTACGTAACAAATAATGGTGCACCCGGAATCATAATGAGAAACGCTCAGCTTCCGGGGTAAACCGTTGGTATAAAAGAGAAACCAATCAGATAGAAAGGCGTGTTATTATGTCGTGGGAAGATAATGTCCGTAAAATGGACCCCTACATTCCGGGAGAACAGCCCGATTTTCCGGATATGGTAAAATTAAATACAAATGAGAATCCCTACCCGCCTGCTCCCGGAGTCAGAAAACTCCTTGCAGAACTGGATGCGGACAGACTCAAGCTTTATCCTAAGCCTGATGCAAAGGAGCTTGTGGAAGCGCTTGCCAAGGCCTACGGGGTGGATGTGAAGAACGTATTTATGGGAGTCGGTTCTGATGACGTCCTCGGTACAGCTTTTCTCACATTTTTCACCGGAGATAAGCCCGTGCTCTTCCCGGACATCTCTTACTCATTTTATCCTGTATGGGCAAAGCTTTACAGAATACCCTTTGAGACACCGGCACTTGACGAGAATTTCTGCATCGTTAAAGAAGATTATATGCGAGAAAACGGCGGTATCGTAATTTCCAACCCCAATGCGCCCACATCAATAGCGGTCAGCATGGACTTTATCGAAGATATCGCTAAAGCTAACCCGGACTCTGTAGTCATTGTTGATGAAGCGTATGTGGATTACGGCGGCGAAAGCTGTATTCCCCTTACTAAAAAATACGATAACGTTCTGGTGGTTCAGACATTTTCCAAGTCAAGATCCATGGCCGGAATGCGTATAGGATTTGCCATCGGAAATGAGAAGCTTATATCCTATATGTTCGATGTTCGTAACTCATACAATTCATACACAATGAACTACCCCTCAATTATGTGCGGAGCAGAGGCTCTTAAAGATAAGGCGTACTTCGAGGAGACCACAAGAAAGATCATTGCAACACGAGAAAAGTATAAGAAGATTCTCTGTGAAATTGGCTTTGACTGTCCTGATTCCTGCTCAAACTTCCTCTTTGCGGAACACAAGACAATGGCTGCCAAGGTGATTTTTGAAAAGCTTCGCGAAAAGCATGTGTTTGTGAGATATTTCAAAACTCCGAGAATTGATAACAGACTTCGTATCACCATTGGTACTGAAGATGAGATGGAAAAACTTGTATCAGCATTAAAGGAGATTCTTGCATAACGTTGAATAAGCAGAACGCACAACAGCAGATGGATGTATTGGTGAGTAAGCTTGCAAATGATGGCAAAGTGCCAAAACTCTTCCTTCATTCCTGCTGTGCACCATGCTCATCCTACGTGCTGGAATACCTTTCACAATATTTTGAAATAATTGATTTCTTTTACAACCCTAATATTTCTCCGAAGGAGGAGTATGAGGAAAGACTTTCGGAGCTGAAAAGACTGATTAAGGAGCAACCCCATAAATACAATGTCACTCTTGTGGAGGGACGTTATGATGAGCGGGAATTCCTTGATGTGGCCCGTGGGCTGGAAAATGAGCCCGAAGGTGGAGCACGCTGCAAAGAATGCTTTTTGCTACGCTTAAACGAGACCGCTAAAATGGCCAAGGAGTATGGTGCAGATTACTTCGCCACAACGCTTACCATAAGCCCATTAAAAAATGCCCCCCTGCTGAACGAAATAGGCAGCAGCATCTTTTCTGCAGATGACGGAAATCCGATATATCTACCGTCGGATTTTAAGAAAAAGGGTGGATATGCCCGCTCCATAGAACTTTCGAAGGAGTACGGGCTATACAGACAGAACTATTGCGGATGTGTTTTCTCAAAAAGAGACGCAATAATAAGAGAAAAACAAAAGGAGCAGAGGAATGATTGAACTTATCCCCATTGAAGAGAGTAAGCTTATTAGAGAGTACCGTGAGGAACTGGAACATGAGACTCTTTCGCCTTATGCTGCCTTTTCCGATATGACAAGAGGCCGCGAGAAGGAAGATAAGGAGTGCGACCTTCGTCCATGCTACCAGAGAGACCGAGACAGAATCCTCTACAGCAGAGCCTTCAGACGACTGAACGGCAAAACACAGGTATTTCTCGCACCGGAAGGTGACCATTACCGCACACGTCTTACACATACACTTGAAGTAAACCAGACCGCCAGAGCCATTGCAAAGGCCCTTCGCCTGAACGAAGACCTTACAGATGCCATTGCATTGGGACACGACCTTGGACATACCCCCTTCGGACATGCAGGTGAAAGAGCCCTGAATCGCGTCCTTCAGCAAAAGTGCGGCATGAGCTTCAAGCACTTTGAACAGAGCATACGAGTTGTTGACCGTATCGAAAAGCACGGCGAAGGCCTTAACCTTACATGGGAAGTACGAGACGGAATCGTAAACCATCAGGTGGACACAATACCTGCTACACTGGAAGGAAGAATCGTTCGCCTTTCAGATAAGATTGCATATATCAACCATGATATTGATGATGCGATCAGAGGAAATGTTATCAGCGAAAAGGATATTCCCAAGCGCTTTACAGAGGTTCTTGGAAATTCCCTTACATCACGACTGAATTACGAAATACACGATATTATCAGAACCAGCTTCGGAAAAAATGACGTAACCATGTCAAAGGGGTTACAGGAGCTTACTCAGGAATTAAGAGAGTGGATGTTTGCCAACGTCTACACAAATCCTGTTTGCAAGGGCCAGGAAGCAAAGGCCGAAGCTATGGTAATTGAACTGTTTGAATACTATTGCAACAATCCTGAGCTTATGCCGGAAGATTATCGCAGAATGCTTGAGAACGATGACCTTAACCGCGTTGTGGCCGACTATGTTTCAGGAATGACCGATCGTTTTGCTGTTGCCCGATTTAAAGAAATCAAGGTTCCTTTTGGATGGGATGTTTACTAAATGAGATATTCTGATGACCTAATTGAAGAAGTTCGTTCCAGAAATGACATTGTGGACGTGGTGGGGATGTATGTGCATCTGACCAAGAAGAGCAATCGTTACTGGGCATGCTGCCCCTTTCACGGAGAGAAAACAGCGTCCTTTACGGTTAACCCCCAGACCCAGATGTTCTACTGCTTCGGATGCCACAAGGGAGGCAATGCCATAACATTTGTTATGGAATATGACAGCCTGTCCTTCCCGGAGGCACTGAAGGTTCTGGCGGACAGAGCAGGTGTACAGCTTCCGGATGTGGAGGCCACTGCCGAAGAAAAGGCTCAGCAGAATCTTATCCAAAGACTTTATGAAGTTAACAAGCTGGCTGCAGGATATTTTTACTCAGCAAGAAAGTCCGAGCGAGGAAAAATTGCAGACAATTATTTTAAGAAGAGAGGCCTGACCGACGAAACAATTAAGCACTTCGGCCTGGGTTACTCTCATATGTTCAGTGATGATTTATACAAATTCCTTAAGGAAAAGGGATACGATGACGGATTCCTTAAGGAGACGGGACTTGTCACCTTTTCTGAAAAAGGCGGACATGACAAGTTCTGGAATCGTGCCATGTTTCCCATCATGGACGAGAGAGACAGAGTCATAGCCTTCGGCGGGCGCGTAATGGGCGACGGAGAGCCCAAATATCTTAATTCGCCCGAGACCAGGGTTTTTGATAAAAGTAACAACCTTTACGGACTCAATTATGCAAAACTGTCTCGTAAGGGATACTTCCTTCTTTGTGAGGGCTATATGGATGTCATATCGCTGCACCAGGCCGGCTTTACTATGGCCGTGGCTTCACTTGGTACGGCGCTTACAGACAAACATGCCACTAAAATATCAAAATATGTGAAGGATGTATATCTCACTTACGATTCGGACAAGGCGGGAATAAATGCCGCCATTCGTGCGATCCCTATGCTTGAAGCAAAAGGGATTACAGTGAAGATTGTAAACATGAAGCCGTATAAGGACCCCGATGAATTCATCAAGGCACTTGGGGCAGAGGAATACCAGAAACGAATTGACACGGCGGAAAGCAGCTTTTTCTTCGAGATCGAGGTGATAAAATCACGACACAATCTGGAGGATCCGAAAGAAAAGAGCGACTTTTATACTGAGGTGGCAAGGCGTCTGCTGGAATTTTCCGGTGAACTGGAAAGAAAAAATTATGAGGATGCATTTGTAAAACGCTACAATGTACCTTACAAAGCCTTTGATGAATTACTTATCAAGGTTGCCGGCCGTGAGGGGCCGAAAAACCGCGGCGATTCCTACGAAAAAAATCAGGAGTCTCCCAATCGTGAGTACAGATCCAAAGAAGAAAAGCAGCGTGATGAAAAGCTGTTGCAGCCACAAAGACTGCTGCTTACCTATCTTGTGAATGAACCTGCACTTTACAAAAAGCTGAAGGCAGTTATTTCACCGGAGGAGTTTACGGATAATCTGTACAGAAAGGTGGCCGAGCTGAGTTTTTCTGAGTGCGAAAGCTCAGGAATCGTAAATGCGGCTCGCATAACAAGCCTGTTTGAGGATAAGGATGACCAGCTTAAGGTCGGTGAAATTTTTCAGACGGAACTCAAGGGCGATATGAGCGAGATGGAACGCATGAAGGCGGTGGAGGATCTGGTCAGAAAGATCAAGCTTTCTGCCATTGAGACTGCATTGGCAGCGGCAGCGGAAGTCGGCGACAGTGCTCGTGTAAGCCAATTATTTGCAGAGCAGATAAGACTAAAAAACAAAAATACAAAACTTTTCTAAGGGGCATAAAACCATGGCAAAGACCAGTAAAAAAGCACAGGAAACAGTAGAAGAAATCAAAGAAACAAAAGAAACTAAAACAACCGCAGCAACGAAAGCTTCCACAACGAAGACTTCCACAACAAAGAAGGCTGCTGCAAAAGATACAAATGAAGTAAAAGAAGAGAAGCCTGCTAAAGCAAAGGCTACAAAGGCTAAGGCAGAAACCAAAGAGGAGCCAAAGGCAGAAACAAAGGCTAAAGCAGTGAAGGCTGCAAAGGCAGAGCCTGTGAAGGAAGAGACCGTAAAAGAAGAGGCAGTAAAAGAAGCTCCTAAGAAAAAGGCGGCAAAGAAAAGCGTTAAAGAAGAAGTGAAGGAAGAGCCGGTGGCAGAAGTTCCTGCAGAGGAGCCCAAGGCAGAGAGCGGCAAGAAGGCTAAGAAGGAAAAGGCTGTCAAGGAGCCCAAAGCAGAAGAAAAGAAAGCAGAAACCGACCCTAAGCCGAGCATCAAGGAAAAAATTGATGCACTTATAAAGCTTGGCCAGTCTAAGAAGAATACACTGGAAATCAGTGAGATTAATGAGGCATTGGCTGAGTTTGAGCTTGATGCCGGAAAGATTGAAAAAGTTTATGATATGCTGGAAAGAGACGGCATTGATGTCCTCAGAATGACAGGAGGCGGAGCAGATGATTTCTCCGTGGATGACGATACCATTCTTGAGAATGACGACATCGTAGCCGAGCTTGATGAAATGGATGAGATTGAGGACCTTTCCAAGATCGATCTTTCCGTTCCTGAAGGCGTATCTCTTGAGGACCCTGTAAGAATGTACCTTAAGGAAATCGGTAAGGTTCCCCTTCTTACAGCAGATGAGGAACTTGAGCTTGCAAAGAAGATGGAAAGCGATGATGAGACCGTGGCTGCCTTGGCCAAGAACCGTCTCTCAGAAGCAAACCTTCGTCTTGTAGTATCAATTGCAAAGCGTTATGTAGGACGTGGTATGCAGTTCCTTGACCTTATTCAGGAAGGAAACCTTGGTCTTATAAAGGCCGTTGAGAAGTTCGATTACAAGAAGGGCTACAAGTTCTCCACATATGCAACATGGTGGATTCGTCAGGCTATTACACGTGCCATTGCAGACCAGGCAAGAACAATTCGTATCCCTGTACATATGGTTGAAACAATCAATAAGCTCATTCGTATTCAGAGACAGCTTCTTCAGGAGCTTGGACGTGAGCCATCCCCTGACGAAATCGCAAAGGAAATGGGCATTCCCGTTGAGCGTGTGCGTGAAATCCAGAAGATTTCTCAGGAGCCCGTATCTCTTGAAACACCTATCGGTGAAGAGGAAGATTCCCATCTTGGAGATTTCATTGAGGATGACCATATGCCTACACCTCAGGATTCTGCAGCATTCACTCTCCTTCGTGAGCAGATTAAAGAGGTTCTCGGAACACTTACTGACAGAGAACAGAAGGTTCTTTGCCTCCGTTTCGGTCTTGATGACGGCAGACAGCGTACACTGGAAGAGGTCGGCAGAGAATTTAACGTAACTCGTGAGCGTATCCGTCAGATTGAGGCTAAGGCACTCAGAAAGCTTCGTCATCCAACAAGAGCAAAGAAGCTTAAGGATTATCTTGATTAATGACAGTTTTAAGTAAAAGATTGAACATGGTAGCGGCTCTCGTCACAACGGGCAACACTGTTGCGGACGTGGGCTGCGATCATGCCCATACAAGTATATATCTTGCAGAAAAGGGTATTTCGCCCGGATGTATAGCCATGGATGTCCGCAAGGGCCCATTGGAGATGGCGGAAACAAATGTTCGTAAGAGCGATGTGGCAGACAGAATTCAGATTCGCCTTTCGGATGGCCTTACGGCACTGAGGCCCGGGGAAGTTGATACCGTGCTTATTTCCGGTATGGGCGGCCTGCTGATTCTTGAAATCCTGGAAAAATATCCCGAAAAAACGGCAAGCGTTAAGGAACTGGTGCTTTCTCCGCAGTCTGATATGGACAAGGTGAGAGAATGGCTTTCCGACCATGGATTTGTCGTTACAGATGAAGAAATGTGCTTCGATGCGGGAAAATATTATTTGGCAATAAAGGCTGAAAATGCGAAGCTTTTGGGTATTCGTACCTCGGAAAGCACAGGGGAAAAGGAACATTTTCGGTTTTCCGGAATACTGAATAAGAAACGCCACGAAGTATATATAGCATATCTGAAGCATGAGCTTTCGGAATGCGAAAAAATCATAGAAAGACTAAGGCTTGATGAGGGAGAGAAGGCCCGACTCAGGCTGGAAGAACTATATGATGAATGTAGGAGGTTGAACAATGAAATTGACAGTATGCGGTGAGGAACGCGAGTACGAATATGGCGTGACCTTTGCCCAGATTGCAGAAGACTTTAAGGACAAGTATAAGTATCAGATTGTCCTTGCGAAGATGGACGGAAATCTTCGCGAACTTTCAAAGAAGCCCGAAAATGATGCAGTTGTAGAATTTTTGGACCTTTCAACAAGTGCCGGAAATAAGACATATGTACGTGGACTTACCTTTGTTCTTTTGAAGGCGATTTACAACGTATATGGTAATAAGCGCGGCAGAAATATTCGCATTATGCACAAAATCGGAAATGGTGTATACGGCGAAATCAGAGACGTTCAGGGCGGAATTCCCGAAGAGGATATTAAGGCCATCAGAAAAGAAATGGATCGCATAATTGATGCCGATATGGTTATCAACAAGCGTTCAATCAATACCAAGGACGCGAGAAAACTTTTCCACGACAGACATATGTACGACAAGGAATTGCTTTTCGGATATCGTCGTGTATCTCGTACAAACATTTATGGAATCGAGAACTACGAGGACTATTTCTACGGCTATATGCCCCTTTCCACCGGAATACTTCGTTATTATGATTTATTCGCTTATGACGAGGGCTTCATGCTTCTTGTTCCCGGAAAAGAAGAGCCTACCGTGGTTAAGGAATTTGATGACAGAAAGAAGTTCTTCAATTGCCTTAAAGAAAGTGATAACTGGGGCAATATCATGGGAATCAATACTGTTGCCGGAATGAATGAGTGCATTCGCCAGGGAAGACTTGGAGATACAATTCTTGTACAGGAAGCTTTCATGGAGAAAAAGCTCGGTGACATTGCGGCAAAGATAAAAGAGCGTGGAAACGTGAAGTTTGTAATGATTGCAGGCCCTTCATCATCAGGAAAGACCACATTCTCCCACAGACTTTCCATTCAGCTCAGAACTCTTGGAATGACACCTCATCCCATTGCAGTTGACGATTATTTCAAGAATCGTGAAGATACTCCCAAGCATCCTGACGGAAGCTACAACTTCGAGTGCCTTGAGGCAATTGACGTTGAGCAGTTCAATAAGGATATGACGGACCTTCTTGAGGGCAAGGAGGTTGAGCTTCCCAGCTTTAACTTCAAGTCCGGATTCCGTGAATATAAAGGAAACTATAAGAAGCTTGGACCCGATGACATTCTTGTCATTGAGGGTATTCATGGACTTAATGACGCCCTTTCCTACAAGCTTCCTATTGAGAGTAAGTTTAAGATTTTCATCAGTGCCCTTACTCAGCTTAATATTGACGAGCATAACCGAATCCCCACAACAGATGCAAGACTTCTTCGCCGAATTGTTCGTGACGCAAGAACAAGAGGTGCATCTGCTCAGAAGACCATTTCCATGTGGCCCTCTGTACGTCTTGGTGAAGAAGAGAACATTTTCCCCTTCCAGGAAGGTGCAGACGTATTTTTCAATTCAGCACTGATTTATGAGCTTCCTGAACTTAAACAGTTTGCTGAGCCTCTGCTTTTCAGCGTGCCCGAGGATAGCCCCGAGTTCCCTGAAGCAAAGAGACTGCTTAAATTCCTGGATTATTTCCTTTGTGCTCCCACTGAGGATGTTCCCAAGAACAGTATTCTGAGAGAGTTCATTGGTGGATCATATTTTAACGTATAAAGATATTTAATGTGACTTGCACAGACGATCGCGCGTAAGTGAGGAAAGTCCGGGCTTCACAGGGCAGGATGCCGGCTAACGGCCGGTCAGGGCGACCTGAAGGAAAGTGCAACAGAAAAGAGACCGCTCCGTACACCCGATAAGGGTGGGCGGAGTAAGGCTGAAACGGCGTGTGTAAGAGACCACCGCTCCTGTGGTAACACTAGGAGGTCAATGTAAACCCCATCCGAAGCAAGACCTAATAGGAGGCAATACGGCGGCCCGTCGTGCCTTCGGGTTGGTCGCGTCATACAAGGGAAACCCTGTATGGGAGCTGTGCGGCAACGTACAGCCAAGATAGATGATCGTTTGATACATAACCCGGCTTACAGTGCGAGTCACATTTCTTATAAACTCGATGGAGTATTAAGGCAGAATATGAAATCCGGCGTATATCTGAATCAAAAAAAGGACGGCACAACGCTTTACAGAGCGTCCATAACCGTCAAGGATAAACACATCAGCCTCGGAAGTTACAAGACCGAGGCTTTTGCTCATTCTGCCTATTTAAGAGCGAAACAGATTCTGTCCTGTAAAAAGACATTGAGAGCTTATATCAATGAATTCCAGGATGGAAAAAAGTCCGCATTGCCCTTCGAAAAGGTCATAATGTTGGTAAATCTGCGGGATAATGGGGTGTACATAAAAACACCCATTTATCTTGAAAAACATTCTTTTACATATTATTATAGTCCCGAACAGCACTTTATTTTTGATGTAGACGACTTGTTCTATTATTCTAATCATAAGATAATGAAGAGAGGCTCACATCTTTTTGTTGCCGACTATGGTATGCAGGTCAGCATTCTTTCCAGGTATGGTGTGAAACCCTTTGCCGTGCCGGGGCGAGACTATATTTTTGTCAATGGTGACGAGTCGGACTTCAGATATGGTAATATCGAAATAATCAATCATTACAATGGCGTCGCCAAGGAAATAAT
The DNA here is from genome assembly GCA_024403375.1 of Lachnospiraceae bacterium. GTDB lineage: Bacteria > Bacillota > Clostridia > Lachnospirales > Lachnospiraceae > RGIG3528. The sequence continues at coordinate 3,922 of JAKSRZ010000024.1, read as the reverse complement.
TAAGGGCCGTGAAAGATATACCGCCAAAATTCACGTTAATGGAGATATCATAATAGGAAGATACAACACGGAAGTGGAAGCGGCGGTTGCATATAATAAAGCAATTTCTCTTCTTAAGCAAAAGGGAGTGGAAATTGAGTACAGAGAAAACTACATAGAAGGCCTTTCTGAGCTGGAATATGTAGCCATGTATAATAGGTTAAGAATCTCTTCAAAAATACGTTTTTTTGGTGAAAATCAGGACTGATGACCTATGAAAATAGGTTTCGATGGTGCAATTTTTCTTGACAAAATCCAAAACGCCTCATATAATGCCTCACTGTTTACTAAAATTTTTTGAGGTATTATATGAAACGAAAGAGACTGGCAGCTTTCATAATGTCTCTGGCAACTCTGTTTTTACTTATCGATTTTACATTTTTAAATGACTATTTTGAAAGCTTTGGAACAAGGAATAATGATGAGACGGTCGATGTTCAGATTGTCGAAACATTAAATGAGATTCCTTCGGTATTTACTGAAGCGGCAATTGAAATTCCTGTGGAGGAGCCTGTAGTTCAGGAACCTGTGGAGGAACCGGCAGTCATAAGGAAGAAGAAAAATGAGTTGATTCTTCCTGTGGCAGTTGATTATGACCTTGCCGCAACGGGTGATTCTGTTATTCAGATCGAGAAGGAGCCGGAAACTGTTATCGGAGTTCTGGCAGATGAGGGTGCATGCGTTATCACATATGCAGGCAAAGAGCTGACGATAACCGAGCAGGATTTTAAGATCCTTTGCCGTATTGTAGAAGCAGAAGCGAGCATAGAAGATACGCTGGGTAAGCAGTTGGTTGCCAACGTGGTGCTTAACCGTGTGGTATCACCTCGTTTCCCTGATTCCGTTGAAGGAGTTGTTTTTGATAATGGAGCCTTTTCTTCCATCAATAACGGAAGATATGCTTCCGTAGACGTTGAGGAAAGTACGGTTTCGGCGGTTCAGGATGTGCTTGAGGGTGCTGACGAATCCATGGGAGCAGTTTACTTCCTTAACAAAAAGACAGCCCGTACAAAGTATATCAACATGTTTGAAAAGGAATTTATTCACCTTTTTCACCATAGTCACCACGATTTCTATAAAGAAAAATAAAAACGAATAAAGCGAGGCAGACATGAATTACTTATCTACAAGAAACAAGCAGCTTTCAGTTACAGCTTCACAGGCAATTCTTAAGGGACTTTCGGATGATGGCGGTCTTTTTGTGCCTGAAAGCGTACCGGTGCTTACAACAAGCCTTGAAGAGCTTTCAAAAATGTCTTACAAGGAAGTTGCATACGATGTAATGAGCCGCTTCTTTACAGACTTTACGGAAGAAGAACTCAAGAACTGTATTGACAGAGCCTACGATTCTAAGTTCGAGACTGCAAACATTGCTGAAATGAAGAAGGCAGATGATGCCTGGTTCCTCGAGCTTTATCATGGTAAGACAATTGCCTTTAAGGATATGGCTCTTTCCATTCTGCCTCACCTCCTTACAACCTCCGCAAAGAAAAACGGAGTAAAGGAAGAAATCGTTATTCTTACTGCCACATCCGGTGATACAGGTAAGGCTGCCCTTGCAGGCTTCGCAGACGTTCCCGGAACACGCATCATAGTATTTTATCCTAAGGATGGCGTAAGCCGCGTTCAGGAACTTCAGATGGTTACTCAGAAGGGTGACAATACTAAGGTTATTGCCATTAAGGGTAACTTTGACGATGCACAGACAGGCGTAAAGCAGATGTTCAACAACAAAGAGTTAAATGCAGCTCTTAAGGAAAAAGGATTCCTTTTCTCCTCAGCAAACTCCATTAACATCGGCCGCCTTATTCCCCAGGTTGTTTATTACGTATTTGCATACGCTCAGCTCCTTAAGAAGGGCGAAATCAAATCCGGCGAAAAGATTAACATTGTGGTTCCCACAGGAAACTTTGGTAATATCCTTGCTGCATATTATGCAAAGAGAATGGGACTTCCTGTAAATAAGCTTATATGTGCATCCAACGAAAATAAGGTTCTCTTTGATTTCTTTACTACAGGAACATATGACAGAAACAGAGACTTTATTCTTACAACATCACCTTCCATGGATATCCTTATCTCTTCCAACCTGGAAAGATTGATTTTCCATTCCGCAGGGGATGATTCAGATAAGTGTGCCGCACTTATGGAAGAATTAAAGAAGACAGGAAAGTACACGATTACTGAGGATATGAAGGCAAACATGCAGGATTTCCTCGGAGGATATGCGTCCGAGAAGCAGGTTTCTGAAGTTATCGGAAAGATTTTCAAGGATTCCTCTTACGTAATCGATACACATACAGCAGTAGGTGCATCAGTTTATGAAGCTTACAGAGCAGAAAGCGGTGATAATACAGTAAGCGTTATCGCATCTACAGCAAGCCCTTACAAATTCTCCCGTGCCGTTGTGGGCGGACTCCTCGGAAAAGAATTCACCAAGGAAGACGACTTTGAATTAATCGATATGCTCCATGATCTTTCCGGAGTAGAGCTTCCTGAAGCTGTGAAGGAAATCAAAACAGCTGAAGTGAGACACACAACAGTATGCGAAGTCGCTGAAATGCAGGCTGAAGTTGAAAAAACATTGGCATAATAAAGAAATATACAAACCTCTTCGAGACAAATCGGAGAGGTTTTTTTATGCCGAATTTATAAAAATTATTTTTTTGACATTATTTTGCCACATTTACATGATACACTTCACGTGGGTCTGTTCCGGATTTCGGAGCGGACAAGGATAAACAAGGGTCACGTAAACGTGGCAAACAAAAATTTTTATAGGAGGAAGAAACATGAAGAGTTTCTTTAAGAAGCTTTCCTTAGTACTCGTTGCAGCAATGGTTCTTACACTTATTCCTGCACAGAATGCTAAGGCAGCTGGAACAATCAAACTCGCTCCCCAGGAAGCTAAGTCTGTAGATGAAGCAATCACAGTACTTACTCTTAAGAAGGGCGAGACAGCTGATCTCAAGTTCTATGGTTGCCTTGATTACAAGACAACAGGTGAGGGCTGGGATTCATCTGTAAAGGCAGTTGCAACAGTAGACAAGAACGGTGTTGTTACAGCAGTTGCTGCTGGTGCAACAGAAGTTGTTTACACAGCAAAGGGTTACACAACAGAGCCCGTAGTTGTAGTTGTTACAGACGACTACACAGTAGACCTTGCTGATCAGGACACAGCAGAGGTTATCGCAGCTTTAACATTAAAGGCTGGCGAGACAAAGGACCTCAAGTTCATCGGCGCTAAGGGTTACACTGTTGCTAAGAACAGCTGTAAGTGGGTTTCCACAAACACAGCAGTAGCTACAGTTGATAAGGTTGGTAATGTTACAGCAGTTGCTGATGGTGAGGCTATGATCGTTCTTACTATCATCGACAAGGCTACAGGCGAAGTTGCATTTGCAGTTGCACCCGTTGCAGTTACTGTAAAGACAAACAAGCTTGAGGCTGCTCAGAAGACATACAACACAGCTGAGCTTACATTCAACGGCGAAGCAGTTGATACTGCAGCTCTTGAAGTTGTATCCGTAGCTATGCATACAGATGATACAACAGAAATCAAAGAGTACGTTAACGTTGAAGGCAAGAAGGTTACATTCTACAACGACATCCAGAACGGCAAGAAGTACATCTTCAGAGCAAACGGCCAGGAAGCATCCTTCGTTGGTAACGTTGGCCCTGTTGCTGATTTCGAAATCAAGTACTTCTCATACCTTAACGGCAATGGCGCTAAGCAGTATGGTGTAGCTTACGAGAACACAGATATCACAATCGAGAAGGATAACTTCGTAGATGCTAACGGAATCGGTGTTAACACAGCAGGCTTCACATTCCAGTATGAGGATAAGTATGTTGATGCTAACGGTGATGAAGTTATCACAAA
>JAKSRZ010000023.1 GCA_024403375.1 Lachnospiraceae bacterium | reverse complement strand
CGAATGTTTCCTTCGGAACAACCTTGTAAGCAATAGCATCCGGGTCATCTTCGGAGCCAAAATATTCCCATTCCTGAACGTTCATTGTGTTTGTCATGTTGTAAAGGAAGAGAATTGCCGCAACTACGATACCTGCCTCAACTGCTGTAAGCAGATCCTTGAACACGCCTACAAAAAGCGTGACAAGAAGAACGATTGTATCTGTAAGAGGTGCCTTACGGATAATATACATAATCTCCTTAAAGTTGCACATGTTAATGGCAACAACTATAAGAACCGCTGCCAGTGCACTCATGGGAATATATCCGGCAAGAGGCATCATTAACAGGAGAATTATTAATACCACAACGCTATGTACAATACCTGCAACAGGTGTCTTACCACCGTTCTTTACATTGTTTGAGGCTCTGGCAACCGCACCCGCAACGGGAACCGCACCAAAGAGACCACAGAAAATGTTTGCAATACCCTGTGCCATAAGCTCCTGATTGGAATCATGTCTATGACCGGTAAGACCGTCAGTAACAACGCAGGCAAGAAGCGTAACAATGGCAATAAGAATTGCAAGTGTAATAGCAGAAGGAATAAGTTCCAGAACAAGATCCCAGGTAATTGTTTCTCCCTTAAAGGGTGCCAAAAACTCAGGGAAATGAGAAGGAAGTTCGCCATACACGGTACGGATTGTAGGTGTGTCGATCTTGAATATTACAGTAACAAGAGTTGTTACAACAATAGCAACAAGCGAATTAGGAACCTTCGGAACCGCCTTAGGCATAACCAGAAGAATAATAACTGCTGCCACACCGATTGCCAGAGTTACCCAGTCCACTGTATCAATAACCTTCGCATAAGCAACGATTCTGTCTACATTCTTTACAGGAATACTGTCCATCTTAAGACCAAGGAAGCCCTTGATCTGGCCGGTAAAGATACCAACACCGATAGCAGCAGTAAAGCCTAAAGTAATGGTTCTGGGAATATACTTAAGGAGCGAACCGAAACGGAGCAATCCCATGATAATAAGCAGCACGCCCGCCATTATAGACGCCACTCCAAGGCCCACAAGACCATAGGTGCTTACTATTGTGAATACCGTCATAACTGTCGCTGCAGTTACACCACCGATATTTACACGGCTGCCGCCAAAGAATGATACAAAGAAGCCGCCGATAATTGCTGAATAAAGTCCCTTTTCAGGAGAAAGTCCAGAAGCAATAGCAAGAGCTACCGAAAGAGGGAACGCAATGACAGCAACAATTACGCCCGCAAGGATATCCTTGGGTAACTGCTTCATTTTGTAGGTTTTAAGAGCCTTAAACAACTTTGGATAAAAAATCTTTTTCATCTCAGTTTGTCCTTCCACAAATATTATCAATTTGCCAAAACGTTTGGGATTATATTCCAAAAATATACAGAATACAATAGGCATTTTTCACAATTCTATTCATTAATTTCCCTTAAAAACGGAGAATCCTCACAATCCTTTCCATAGCGTTTCCTAACCGAGGAAATAAACAGTCTGCTCTTTGCCCTTGTAACCGCCACATAAAAAAGCCTTCGCTCCTCTTCCACCGCCATTTTTGTGATGCATTTCTTGTGCGGTATCACACCATCGTTAACCCCTATTATAAATACCACCTGGAACTCCAGCCCCTTTGAACCATGCATTGTTCCAAGGCTCACCTCGTCTCCCTTTTGCCGTTTACCCTCCTCTGACACACTGCGAATTTCCTCCCGGACTTTCCCCACATGATTGAGCCATTCCTCATGGCACCTGTATCCATTCGTATCCTCCAACAACTGTTCCAGCTTGTCCAGCAGCTCCTCAGGCCGCTGACCACGGGCAGTTGCATTCCTTACGAGATAATTCTCATATCCCGCTGCCCTTCGGATATATACTATAGCCGCCTTCGGCGTACATCGTGAAATAAACTTAAGTGTATATTCCGGATCGTTGATCTTTTCATACTTGTTTATAACCCTCGCCATGTCCTCCTGATTCCCCAGCCCCACAGACAACCGAATAAAGCTGATTATATCCTTGGCGACAAAGTGATTATAAAGGCAAGGAAAATAGTCCTTCATCACAAAGGGCACACCGAAAACAGAGCATTCCTTCACAACACTGTTCAGTCCCTCAGCATTTCTTGCCAGCACAGCCATTTCCCGATATGGCACACCTCTGCCATGAAACTCCTTTATTTTATCCACAACATAGGCTGCTTCTTCCCTTGAATTTTCAAACACCTCAGTTCTTATCGGCATAGAGTCATTCCGAAAGGCCGTAATAGCCTTACTGAACCTTCCGCTATTATGAGCAATCAGCCTTCCCGCTGTCTCCACAATTTCCTTGCCGGACCTGTGATTCACGGAAAGCTTGATTAATGCCGCAGAAGGATAGTCCCTGTTAAACTGAGCCATAATCATCGGATCTGAGCCTCTGAAACCGTATATGGACTGATCATCATCTCCCACAACAAAAAGATTGGCCCGATCACCTGCCAGAAGCTTAATCGTTTCATATTGGACCTTATTGATGTCCTGAAACTCGTCAACCATTATGAATTCATATTTTTCTTTCTTTTTAACAAGGATGTCCCTTCTCGAAGCCAGCAGCCTGTACGTTTCCGTCAAAATATCCTCAAAATCGTACAGCCTGCTTCGCTTTACCTCTTTGTCGTAGGCATAATAAATACGCCTGAAAACATCAGGTTCCATTGTTGTTGCACAAAAAGAAGACACATCGACTCCAAGAGATTTGACTTTACAGATTTCCGAATGAATATCCGACAAAAGTTCTCCGTTTCCTCCCGTATCCACACGAAAAGAATCACAAATGTGACGAACTATTTTCATTGCTTCAGTTGTTTTAAGAATATTGGATGAATTAAGATTATATGCGAATCTCAGAATTTTGAAGAATACAGAATGAAAGGTTCCGAAAGAAACTTTGTTGCCGCCGCGAATTCCCATTTTCAGGAATCGCCCTTCCATTTCTTCCGCTGCAGCCCTTGTACAGGTTACCACCAAACTATTTTCCGGTGGCACGCCCCGTTCAATGAGCCTTGCCGTCCGCCTTGTAATCACGGCGGTTTTCCCGCTTCCGGGGCCGGCTACAACCATAGCCGGCCCTGTAAAAGCGTCAATCGCAGCTAGCTGCGCATCGTTATATTGCATTTCCTACCCCAAAAGCTCAATAGCCTTACGAATACGACGAAGGCTCTCTTCCTTACCAAGAATCTCCATAATCTCGTAAGCACCGCCGGGAGTCATCTGCTTACCGGAAACTGCAGTTCTTACAGGCCACAGGCCCTGACCGTTCTTAATTTCCTTTTCAGCAATGTAGCCCATAAGTACAGCCTCAACTCCGGCAATTGAGTAATCCTCCAGTGCCTCAAGACGAGGAAGTAAGTCCTTAAGAACTTCCAATGAGCTCTCCTTTGTAGTCTTCATCTTCTTGTGTACATACATTTCTGTATCATACTCAGGAAGCTCCTCAAAGAAATCAATCTTCTCGGCAATATCACAGAATGTCTCAATACGTGTCTTAACAAGCATTGCAATCTTTGCAAGATCATAATCCTTTGTTACAACTTCCTTAACCTTTGGAAGTGCAAACTCAAGATATCTCTCGTCGGAAAGATTCTTTATGTACTCACCGTTCATCCAGCGAAGCTTTGTCATATCAAAGACTGAAGGGGACTTATTGATGTGATGATAATCAAAGGCCTCAATAAGCTCCTGAAGTGAGAAAATCTCCTTCTCTGTTCCTGAACTCCATCCAAGAAGAGCAATAAAGTTAACTATTGCCTCAGGAAGGAATCCCTGGTCCTCAAGATCCTCAAAGTTTGCATGTCCGCTTCTCTTGGAAAGCTTCTGGTGCTCCTCGTTTGTAACAAGGGGAAGATGAACATACTGAGGCTCTTGCCATCCAAATGCCTGATAAAGACGTGTATACTTAGGTGTTGAAGAAAGGTACTCATTACCTCTTACAACATGTGTAATCTCCATAAGGTGATCGTCGATTACGTTAGCAAAGTTGTATGTAGGGAAACCGTCAGACTTAATGAGAATCATATCATCAAGCTCTGAGTTCTCAACTGTAATTTCGCCGTAGTTAACGTCAGTAAAGGTTGTTGTACCCTCCTGAGGAATGTTCTGACGGATTACAAAGGGCATACCTGCATCGAGATTAGCCTGAATCTCCTCTTTTGAAAGAGAGAGACAATGCTTATCGTACTTGCGGATTTCCTTTCCACCCTCTTCAGTATCCTCTCCGGCAGCATTTGCAGGTGTCTTTAAGGAATCGAGACGCTCCTTTGTACAGAAGCAGTAATAAGCCTCACCCTTTTCTACAAGCTGCTTGGCATATTCCATATAAAGGCCGCTCTTAACACGTTCACTCTGAACGTAGGGGCCGTATCCCTTATCTTTGTCCGGACCTTCATCATACTCAAGGCCGGTCTTCTTCATAACTCTTAAAATAAAGTCTGTTGCGCCTTCAACGAAACGTCCCTGGTCTGTATCCTCAAGTCTGAAAATAAAGTCGCCGCCTTCATGCTTTGCAACGAGGAACTCATAAAGAGCGGAACGAAGATTTCCTACGTGCATTTTGCCTGTAGGGCTGGGAGCGTAACGTGTACGAACTTTTGCCATGATTAATACCTCCAAAATAAAACAAACTCGTGCCAGGCTCAGCCGTAGCACGAGTTCTTGCTTATGCAATAATACAACCAAATTTCAACTATGTCAAAGAGAAACTACTTTGTCTCGGAAGATGTGCAGGAATCATCCGTCATAAGATACATACGGGATTCAAAATCGCAGTAAATTCTTGTATTTTCGCCATATCCTGTTCCCGCAAATGACTGGGGAAGTGACACACCTGCATTGTTAAGTAAGCTTCCGCTGACCTTATAGCTTCCTTTTTCGCCATCCAGTTTTACAAACTTTGCAATCAGTGCGTGCAATGCCGAATCCTGCTTCACATGAATGGGTGCCATAGTATTCACAAGGTCGCCCATGACTCTTACATCAAACTTCATTGGTATCTGAGTAAAGGTATAGGCCCTCGAGTCATCCAATCCGGCCATCTTAAAGGTAGTATGTGAATAGTTGGGAAGAACCATTCCGTTTACCAGAAATCCCACTGCTGAAGTTTTGTCCTCAGAAACAACACACGCCCTCAAAAGACTTGTATCCATTCTTCCTGCCAGGAATCCGGCTCCAAAGCTGCTAAAGGAGCTGTTCTGAACACTGCCGCCCAATCTGTAATAGTCTCCATACTGAAGAATCGGACGGATTTTCTTGTACAGTTCGATCTGTGCTTTAATCTCCTCCAGCTCTTCGGAAGGCAGATCGCAAAGATTCAGTTCGTACCCAAGAACCCCCATGGCCGCAACGTTAAAGCGTGTATGTAGCGGGGTTTTTCTCAATGTCTGATGATTAGGGCAGGCAGAAACGTGTGCTGTCCATGTGCTTTGAGGATAGCCATAGGAATAGCCGTTCTGAATCCTGCAACGTGCTGCGGCGTCAGTATCATCACTGGCCCATATCTGAGGGAAGTAAGAAAGAATTCCCAAATCAAAACGATTTCCTCCGGAAGCACAGCCTTCGAATAAAACGCCCGGGAACTTCCTTGTAAGCTCCTTCATCACTCTGTATAAGCCCAGTATATATGCATGAGGAAGACGTCTCTGTGCCTCTGTATCGCCGCCCTGTGAATAATAGTCAGAGAAATTACGGTTCATGTCCCACTTGACATAATCACAGCTGCTTCGCTCAAATACATCGGCCATAGAAGAAATAATATAGTCCTGAACCTCCTTCTTGGAAAGATCCAAAAGCATCTGATTTCTGCCAAGAGCATGATTTCTTGAAGGGTTCTTTATGGCCCAATCAGGATGTGCCCTATAAAGGTCTGAATCCTCATTAACCATTTCCGGCTCAACCCATATACCAAACATCAGACCCAGAGCCTTTACTTTTTCAGAAAGTCCCTTTATTCCGTTGGGGAGCTTGTCTTTGTTGTCATACCAGTCCCCAAGGGAGCTCGTATCATCGTTACGATGGCCGAACCATCCATCATCCATTACGAACAACTCTGCACCGGCATCCTTCGCTTCCTTTGCCAGCTTCAAAAGCTTATGCTCGGTAAACTTAAAATATGCCGCTTCCCAGGAATTCAGAAGGATCGGACGTTCTTTTTTCTTCCAGCTTCCGCGAACCACATGCTCCCTGACAAATCTATGCATGTTTTTAGAAATTCCGCGATAACCTTCAAATGAGTATGTAAGTATCGCTTCAGGTGCAGCAAAGCATTCTCCCGCATCCAAAGTCCAGTTAAGAAAATCAGGATTGATACCGGTCAGAATCCTCGCCTTTGCGTGGCCTCCGAACTCAATCGATTCTCTGTGATTCCCCGAATAAACAAGATTGGTGGCAATGCATTCGCCATACTCCTCAGAAACTGCAGGCTCTCCATACATGACAAAAGGATTCGTATGATTGGATGAGTTTCCCGATCTCGACTCATTCACAAGCCTACCACCATTTAACAGGCAGTCACACTTGTCCATTTCTCTGCCCCAGTCGCCGTGGAAGGAGCTTACCATCACTGAATCTGCATCCATATCAAGCTGCAGGCTGTACAGGGCCTTAATCATAAGTCTACCCTGATTCGAGTTTTTAACAACAACCGACCTGGTAATACAATCACAATCCTCATAAACACAATAGATCAGATCAATTCTTACATCTGTATCCTTGTCCTTACAGGTCACAATCAAAGCATTTCTGTCATCATCGGCTTCAGAGTATGAGTGAGGAAGTCCTGCTATCTCATATTGCTCAGATACTTCCTTAAGACTTGCCACCTTGCAGCTTACATATCGAAAATCGCAGGTTGTGCTGCCGTCTGCATATTCCAGAGAAACCATGGGCGTTCTCATATCACCCTTTCCCCGTGCGGACACTTCCAGCTTTTCATCATCCGGACATCTTAAATTTCTTGCCTCATCTGATGCTATGCTGCAGCCGTTCTGATTAGACCATTTCTGAAACAGTGCCTGCCTTGCATCATCTGAGACACCAATGGCCTTCCCGTAATAAAGCTGCAATAACTCGCCATTTTCACCAATCGTGAATACATAAGAAGTGTTTTCTGTTTTCAGTTCGAAGGTGTTTTCAGCGATATTTATCATTCTTGACCGATCTCCTTACAGATTCTTTCGTATTCAGCCTCATCAAGTTTATATTTCTTCTTGTAGAGGAAGTATGCAACAATCATATGTACAGCAGGAAGAATAGCGATGCAAAGCAGAAGTCCGTTTGTTTCGCCTGATGTTACTCCCTTAAGTACATCTGAAATTCTTGATGACTTTGTTGCCTCATCCATTGCTTCCTTTAAGGCTTCCTTCTCAATTGCGGAAATCTGGTTTGTGAAAGAAGTGATACGGAAAATCATGTAAATTCCGGAAGTGATAAGTACTGTAAGGGCAGAAGCCATCTTGGTGATAAAAGGACGAAGGGAAGTGATGATACCCTCCTCACGTTTTCCGAACTTGTATTCGTTATACTCAACTGTGTTCATGATAGAAATCATCATAACAAGGTAGAAGCAGTAGTTACCAAAATTTCCGAACATATAGCCTAATGTAAGTGCATAGAACTTGATACTTTCAGGGAATGCAAGGCCTGCTGCAAGCATAAGTGCGTATCCTGCAAGAGAAGCAACCAGCATGAATGTCATAAGCTTCTTTCTGGAAACCTTTCTGGAAATAACAGGATAGAAAACCATGAGCAATGCTGTTGCAGCCATTCCCACTGTTGTGAACAAGGAATAAAGTCCACCATCATAACCAAATTCGAAATAAATATATGTTGCACCAAGGCCGCCGATGATAAGTCCGTTACCTACCTCCTGAATAAGGAAAATAAGTGCCATCCAACGGAGCTGATCGTTGTTCTTAAACACCTCTACGATGTGCTTGATGCTTACCTTTTCCTTCGCAGCAGTATCTGTGGCAACATTCTTTTCCTTTACTCCGATAAGTGTAAATGCACCAAACAAAGGTGTGAGAACAGCAATTACCAGTGCAACCACTCCGTATGCTGTAATAGCATTGCCTCCGATAGCCTTCTCACCTGTTGTAAGCATGGGAACAAAAATCGAAACTGCTGTACCACCGATACCTGCAAAAAGTGTGGCACGGCTTGTAAGCTGATTTCTGAGATCCGCATTTGAAGAAAGTGCGGGAACCATTCCCCAATAGGAAATATCACTCATTGTATACGTAATACTATATGCCAGATACATTATTCCGAAGAAAATGATGAATGCCCATCCCTGGAAGGATGAATTAAAGGTAAAGAAAATGACAAAACCTGTGGATATACAGCCAATAAGAAGCCAAGGCTTGAATTTACCCCATTTTGTTCTTGTTCCCTCAATGATGTTACCCATAATGGGATCATTTAATGCGTCGAATACTCTTGCAAATACCATGATTCCTGTAACAGCTGCCAGCTGCTCATTAGTCAGCTCACGTGTAAACATGATATAAGTCAAAAGGAAACCGGTTATAAGGTTATAGACCATATCACGTCCAACTGTTCCTAAAGGATAGAAAAGCAGATTTTTCTTGTCCTGTGCCGTTTTGTTCATAAATTACCTCTCCTTCATTTTCATGGCCTCTTCCACAACCCTGTAAGCGCCATCATAAATTCCCATCTTTTTGTTCTTCTTTATATTCTCACACATACTCTTAAGATATGACTTGTCCTTAAGAAACAGCTCCAACATCTGTATAGTATGCGGAATATCTCTGCACTCCAGTGTTCCGTCGCCGATTTCCGCGGAATGCACTGCTCCCCACTGCTCGTGGCCTCCGACTCTTCTTATGAAAAGCTTGGGTACGGGGTAAAAAGAAAGTTCCGAGGGCTTTGTTACAAGTACATCGCAAATTCTCATAAGAATGTTTGTGCAATATACTGCTTCAAAAATATTTTCATGCCAGAAGGCGTGAATTCCCTCTCCTAAATCAGCCCCGTCCAGTCTGCCCTTAAGCATATCCGGCATTCTTTCCTGAAGGCTTCTGTTTTCAATGCCCTCGCCAAAGTGAACCTTCGCATATCCTTTAAGCTCAGGAATCTCCTCAGTCAGAGCTGTCCAGACATTTTTATAGTCACCAACATTAACGTATATGGCAGCCTTCTTTTCTTTCACGTAAGGAAGCAGATACTTGATAATCTCCTTGAAGATTTCCTTCTGTGCACCCGCACCACCGATTGTAAGAAGGAATCGCATTGGTTTTCCCTCTTCGCTACGTCTGATTCGCTCGTCGCAGTCTGCTTCAATGTTTGCCACCAGTTCATGGTCCACATAATGTCCTGTGTACATAAGAGCCTCTTCCGGCATGGCCTTTACAACCTTATCTTTGTTAAAGCCATTACCTATGCGGTAGCCCTGATATGCGTACCAGGTCTGCACCGTATGAAGTGCTCCCTCTGCATAGTGAAGCGCCATTGGCCAGTTGTCCGGCACCGCATTCACCACATTCTTCATACCCGCGTGAATTGCAGCCTGAGCAGGCCATACATGAGTCGCTACTACCGGGATGTTTTTCGGAACATTCTTGTAAACCGTTGCCATCAGCTCGGAATTTTTCTGGTCAGCAGCATTGTATGACAGCTGACGGAAGCCTTCGTAGTTGATGGGTTCCCATACAAACTTATTGAACAGCTTAAATTTCTGTGAAAGTCTTGATCCAAGAGAATAAAGATCATTCTGTGCCCCGATAACCTTTGTGCAGGTAGTTTCAGGATAAGAATTCAGGTCCATCCAGTAAGGAGTGTAGCCCATAGACTTTGCCGCAGATGCAATTGCCATTGATATTCTGTAGTGTCCGAATCCCATTCTGATATTTCCGACGATGATTCCTTTTTTCTCATCAAACTCGCCGGAAATCTCCTGATTCCCCACCTTCACATTCATAATTCCCAAGGCATCGCCGAGATATTTGTTGGGAGAAATTCTGATTTCGTAGTCGGCTCCGGAGTCGTCACCGTATTTCTTAATATACTTTTTCTTTGAAGCTGCAGCTTTTTTCTGCACCTTCTTCGGCATCTGATTGCCGAAAATAACTGCCGATCTGTCACTCATGCCTTTTCCTCCTTGATAATCAACCCGCTCATGATTATATCGATCAACTGATCCAGCCCTTCCTCGTAGGTGAGTCCGGCCTCAAGCAGCACATTGCTGGAAAAGAATTCCGCAATGGTGCTTTCAATCATGCTTTTCAAAACAGGAACCGACACCTTTCTTATCTTCCCTTGTGCCATTCCGCTTGTAAGAAGTGCTATTGTTGCATCCCAGTCCGTCTGAAGATAGTGCTCAACTCTTTGGTACACGTTTGGTGCTTTTTCTTTAAGCTGGTACAGTGAGCTGAGACCAATGTTTTTGTATCTTTCCGGTAAAACAATAATAATGCTTCGGATCTTGTCGACTATATCCATATTAGGATCCAGAAGGATTTCCTGCTCGCTTCGCTTTATGTCGGCAAAACAGTAGTCTGCAACTGCAGTCAGTAATTCGTCTTTGCTTTTGAACACGGTATAAAGGGTCTTTTTACTCATGCTAAGGTTTTTTGCCACGTCGTCCATGGTAAACTTAAGTCCTTGCCTGGAAAACTCTTCAATTGCCGCCAGAATAATTTTCTCTTCCATTTTCACCTTTTCTGATTCATTTCAACAAATAAGAAACTGCGAAACGGAAACGCGGAAACCCATTTCCGTTTCGCAGTTTCCATAATAACATCTGTTTTTTGTTCAGTCCACCGTCAAAATGCACAAAACGCATCCACGTTTTTGTGCATTTTGCACAATTAACAGTACTTAAAAACTATTATATTGTCCTTACCCTTTTTTGACTGTCCTGTTGTTTCTCCCACAATAAATTTTCCAAAGCCTCGGACGGAGAAAATATCGCCATCCTTAAGCAGCTTATCCGGCCTTTCCAGCAACGCCCCATTAAGCTGAACATATTGTCTGGCAAAATAGGGCCCCACGTTTCCGCGGGAAAGATGGCAGACATGAGCAATAATCGCATCCGCTCTGGGAGAGCTTACCTGAATTGTTATTTTTTCTTTGTTGTTTTCAAAGGTTTCTGCCGGAAATTCGGCCTTTTCCACATGAACCTGATTTCTGCCCACCGAGACAAGATTGTCGCACAGATACTCCGTTATGTGCTCAAGGCAGAACATATATGCCCCCTTGTCCTTAACCAGGATGTCACCAAACACGCGCCGATCAACACCAAGATTCATAACTGCCCCAAGGAAATCCCTGTGAGTGACTGCAGAGGAAAACTTTTCCGAAACGGGCGAAATTTTCACACAGTCTATAGGATACGGTACCTCGTATCCCAACTCCTCCGGATCACCGAATCGTATCACCCGTCTTTCGGCCATATCATATCCTCCGAAAAACTCTCCGGAGCGGGAAACCTTTCTGAATTCCGATGCCTCAGCAATAGTAAGAAAGTCACTGAATTCAAAGGTATTATTGTTATACGACCGTTTCTCAAGGTCCTGAAGCTTTTTTATTGTAAACTCTGTATTATCATCCATACGCTACCTTACTATGGCAAAACAATAACTTCATTTTTTGCCACGCTATAAATAATCTTCTCCTTGACGGGCTTACGGCGAAGCTTTGCAAGAGCGCGAGCATAAAGTTCCAGCTGGACCTGATACCTTTCAGTAAGTTCCCTTGCCGCATCATCAATTACCTTATCTGTCTTATAATCGATAAGAACAAGTCCATCCGGCTCGTCAATATAGGCATCTATAATACCCTGAAGCATAACTGTATCTGTTTCGCGGTCATCTCTTGAAAACTTACGATATTCCTCATTTGAAAGTCCATAAACGAAGGGCTGTTCACGGTACAAGGTATCGGCTTTGTACGCCTCAATCATTCTCTGTCCCACAGAACTCAT
Organism: Lachnospiraceae bacterium; assembly: GCA_024403375.1. Classification (GTDB taxonomy): domain Bacteria; phylum Bacillota; class Clostridia; order Lachnospirales; family Lachnospiraceae; genus RGIG3528. Next base: position 15,123 of record JAKSRZ010000023.1, on the reverse strand, counting down.
GCAGAATGCCGTAAGCTTTGGAATTTTAACCGTATCAAGTATATCTGAGGGCAGATACTTTTCCTCAATTAATGCCTCAATCTCTTTTTCAAGAGAAGTTTTTACTGCATCGGCCGAAGAATAATCACCGGCATACCTGAGTTTTTCAAATACCTCATGATAAAGGGTTCCTCTGAGAGCTCCGGTAGCTCCTTTTCTTTCCGCTTTATCTTCCTCCTCGCTGATTGCCTTTGTAACAGGCTCTATCTCAACAACTTCCTCGGTTTCCGCCTCGTGTATTGCCAGCATTTTCAGTTCTGAAACAGATACCTTTGAAGGTGCGGAAGCCTTTTCTGAATATGGATAAACATAGGTTTTTCGTGCTTCTATCTCTTCACGAATTCCCGGCTTGTCCATAAAGCTCTCTGTTTCTTCCACAACATTGTTTTCCGCTTCTCCGCCATTTTCCAGAGCTCTGTAGGCATCGTTCTCATCGAAGTGATGATGAGTCAGTTTAAAATCAGCAGAAAAAGATTCCGTTCCGCATACTCCTGTAATATTTCTGCAAATCGAGCCTGCTGCAAAATCGTTAAGTTCCTCTTCTGAACAGCCAATAAACAAAACAGGAGCCAGTAGATCAATATAATTCTGGGCCGATCCAACGTCCGAATAGGTCATCATTCCGTTGACCAGTGCCTTTCTCCAGGAATCAAGCTTTTTCTCGCAATTCTCATATGTTCCCACAATGTAGAGCTTTTCCTTGGCTCTGGTCAGGGCTACATAAAGAACACGTACCTCTTCCGCTTTGTCAATTCTGCTTTTTCTGTTCTGAAGGTAAAACTGTTTGAGAGTTTTCTGCTTTGTTCTTTTATCTACATCAACGTAGTTGGAGCCAATGCCGAATTCCTGATCGAATATCAGGTTCCCGGTAACATCGCTCGTATTAAACTTCAGGCCCGCTCTGCACAGGAAAACCACAGGGAATTCCAGGCCTTTACTCTTATGAATCGTCATCATTCGAACTGAGCTGTCGGAGCCCTCAAGAGCCGCTTCACCAAAGTCTTTCGCATTTTCAATAAGTCGATCCACGTATCTTATAAAATCATGGATTCCCGCAAAGGTGCTCTTCTCAAAGGATTTAACAATCTTTATAAGCTGTTCCAGATTGCCGGCTCTTCTGTCTCCCTGAGGCTGTACGGACACCACATCCATATAACCGGTCAGTTCATAAAGGTTTTGAAGAACCTCGTGGACTGTTGAGTACTCGCTCATTTCAAGAAGGTTCTTGTATACACATAAAAACTTCTGAAGCCCTTCATTTCCATCTGCCGCTGCCTGAAGCACGCATTCATAAAGTGAACATTTTTTCTTTGTTTTCTTCACGTAATTAATGTAAAGATTCGCCAGATCATCAGCCGAAAAGCCCACAATAGGCGAGTAAAGCACCGCAGCCATAGGAATATCCTGGTATGGATTGTCCAATATTCTTAAAAACGCAAGCACCTTCTGCACTTCGATTGACTCAAAAAAGCCCTTATCAGTCTGGACAGAAATAGGAATATGGAGCTTTGAGAATACCTTTGAAAACACCTCTGAAATTCCGCCACCCACAGCACGTGACAAAATGGCAAAATCACCATATCCGACGGGACGTGTCTTGGCTTCGCCGTCCACAACTCCTGCAGAAACAGGGAATCCGGAATTTACCATCTCCTTAATCTTCAAGCCAACCCAGAGAGCCTCTCGCTCCAGGGCACTGGTTTTCGCCGCAGTAAGCTTTTCGTCCCCTGATGAATCTATTCTTTCCAACAAATCGTATATTTCACGAACCTGCTCCAGTTCCTCTTCTGAAGCATCCTTGTCAATAATGACAAATTCGGTATTGTACTGCTCATTGTCCTCTGTATAACTGCCCGAACCAAAATGAAGTGCCGCATGCTCATCATACTCAATCTCGGTAATGTCCTTATGCATGATGGCGGAAAGCATTACGTTTACCGAATCCAGCACGCATTTCCTGCTTCTGAAGTTCTTATCAAGGTCGATTTTCTTATGAAGGCCTTCTCTTTCAAAGGTAGCATACTTGTGATTAAACAATTCCGGGCGGGCTTTTCTGAAGCCGTAAATACTCTGCTTTACGTCACCCACCATAAAGAGGTTCGGAATAGCTCCAAACTCTCCGGAAACGCAGCTCAGCATATCCTCCTGAATGAAGCTGGAGTCCTGATACTCATCTATCATGATTTCGTCATAACGCTTTGCCAGTGCACGAGCCACAACGGTAGGTACCGTGTTTCCTGCTTCATCCTTATCACATAGCACCTTATGAGCGAAATGAGCCACATCCGCAAAGTTGTAGGTGTTTCTTTCCGCCTTTGCCGCATCAAACCTGAGCATAAACTCGCGAGTAAGGCGAATAAGCTCCAACATTGCAGGTGCACACTTTCTGTATATTTCGTCTGCCTCTTCCTTTGTTAAGGAGAAGTAATCGCCCCTTAATCCTTGCAATACATTCTTATATTTATCTCTTATCTCTTTACATTCATCATTTAAGGCTGCAATGACGCCCTCTTTCTCTGCCTGCTTTGCAGTATAGGTATTAATCTTTGAAAACGTCATTTCAGTAACGAACATGTCCTGCAGCTGCTTAAAGTCTCTGGCTTTAAGCATGCGGTCCATAAAATCCGCTTCAGGAAGGAATGTCTGGAGAATTTTTACAGGACCATTTTCCTGTCTGCATATATTGATTCCACGATTACAGATGTTCAGACAATCGGCAATAATATGCTTTGCCTCCTCCACAACTCCGTTATAAAGGGCATCATTGGTGTCGTTAAGGAACGAATCCTCAGCTTTTTTAAGCCAGTCCTCCGGTCTTGGGTCGCTTTCTGCAAAGCCATACAACTGTAAAATATATTTTTTCAGGTTAGAATCATTTTTATGGGTAGTGTAGGCAGAAAGCAGCTTTAAGAAAGCTTCCGAACTCTTTTCGTATTCCTCTTCCAGAAGCTCCTCCAGTATGTCATCTCCAAGCAGACTAAGTTCGTTCTCATCGGCGATTGTAAATCCCGGATCTATGGAAAGAGCATGATAATTCTCCTTAACCACGGACATACAAAAGCTGTCTATAGTAGATATCTGAGCTGTAGGCAGCATCGCCATCTGACATCTAAGATTATCATCATCCGGGTTCTCCTGAATTGCCTCTTCCAGCGCCTTTCCGATACGTTCCCTCATTTCCGCCGCTGCAGCCTTTGTGAACGTAACAATAAGCAGCTTATCCAGTCTCGCCGGCTTATCCGGATTTGTAAGCCTCTCTATAATTCTTCTTACAAGAACTGCAGTCTTTCCGGAGCCTGCCGCTGCCGCCACAAGCAAGGAGCAGTCTCTTGAATCCACAACTGCTTTTTGATCTGTTGTAAGCTTAATCTCAGCCATTCTGCTCCTCCTGTGTTCCTTTCAGCTTAATCCAGATGTCTTCCGGACTGTATTTTCTAAGTGCACGAGCCTTTCCGCCATTATGCACGTCAAAACCACAGACAGACTTATAATCGCAATAACCACAGCCTGTGATTGCTCCGCCTTCGGCGACAGGGGTAATCCCACAGCTTCCCTTCTTTATCGCCTTAACCTGATTTTTCATTTTAGCCTCAGCCATGGTACAAAGCAGGCCAAAGTCCTCGTCGCTTATAACCTTGGATCCGGCTGTAAAATCTCCGCCTTTTTTTGTTCCTACAGGTATTTTTTCGGATGATACACTCTCTTTTAAAGTTCCTGCTGCATCCACAAAGGAATGATCAAGACTCTTAATAATTTCGAAGTCCTTGTTGACAACTCCGGTTGCCTTAAATTCTTTAGCTATTTCCGCTCTGATTTTATCCTCTTTACTTTCCTCTTCCAACATAGGGTCAGGAGCATTGACAATAGGGTTCAGAATATGGTTATAAAGCATAGCTGCAGGCCGCATACCCTTCAGTTCCTCGATTTTCTGAGCCTGTTGCATGTATACGGGCAACTGTAAAGAAAGCCCATAGTATAGTTTCGTAATATCGAAGGTATGAGCTGATGATTTATAGTCAATAACCTTAACAGACTCAACGCCCTCTTTTCTGCAGACGTCAATTCTGTCAATTTTTCCTTTCAGTGTAAAGTCTTCATTTTCCACCCTGAAGGAATGTTCAAATGTAAATGGCTCAAAATCGCTTCCTGCCAAATGTTGTGTAAGCTGCTCCACAGTAATTGTAAGCAATTCAGCTACTCTTGCAGATACAACCTGGTTCTTCCCGGAAGATGCAAAAATGCCGTTATTATACGATTCTATGGCTTGTCCCGCACACTCTGTAATAATTCTGCTTCTGTCCTCATCACTTATTGAGAACCAGTTAAAGCCCTGCTCCTGAAGAATTCTTCCATAATTTTCCAAAGCCTCATGAGCCACGTTACCAAAATCACTGTTTTCCAGCATGAACTCATCTCTTACGCTAAGTCGGAGGCCATAATTCAGGAAAAATCTGAAGGGACACTTTGCATATGTTTCCAGACATGAAATGCTTCCCGAAATCTTTTCACCGTAAAGTGCTTCCGCAGTCTGCTCAGACAGCTTTTCGATTTTTGGTTCCGCTGTCTCCATCGCTTTTACATTTTCTGTACGCTTTTCAGAAAGCTGTTCCTTACGTCCCAGATCGTTTCTTAAAAGGCGTGTTGTTTCAGGCAAATCCGATGCCTTAAGTATACTGAGATTATTATATAAACCGACAATTCGATTTAAAACCTGAGATGGTTTATATTCCGTGTTGTCGTCACCTACAAGGCAATAAGAAATGTAAAGCTGTTCCGTAGGTTTTGCCAGGGCAAGGTAAGTATAAAATCTGTCTCTTCCCACCTTTCTCAGCATCCCCGGAGAAAGCTCCATGCCTATCTTTATAAGTTCCTCTTTATCATACTCGGAAAGAATACCATTTGCCGCAGCAGCCTTGGGAAGCTTACCATCATTAGCACCCAGCAGGAACAGCACCTTGATATCCTTCAGTCTTGTTCTCTCTATGTCTCCGATTACAATCTGCTCCGAGCCTTCCGGAACAAGTCCTACTCTGGCCTCCGCCAGTCCCGCCGTAAGCACTTCTCTGTACTCACGAACGCTCATCACTTCCCCGCCCAGATATTCATTAAGCTGAGAAAGGATGTCCATAACTGACTCATATACCTTCAGGTATTCCTTTTTTCTGAGTCTGTCGCCGCTTTCCTCCATCTGAAGAGCTCTTTCTTCCAGCTTTTTCTCAAGATTCAGCCTGCCGAATAAATCCATGATTTTCTCGGTAAGCGCACCGGCAGTGGATTCCTTGCATGCCAATAAGGGAGACAATGTCTTCATAATTTTCTCCCTTACAGGTTCCGCATCACAGGCCTTCAGTACCGAAGCCCCATACTGCTTCTCATAATCCTTTTCAAACTTCCTCTTAAATCTGCTGCCCTTGATTCCAAAGGCTAGACAATAATTTTCAAGAATGCATGCCTCTTCGTGGCTGATACCTGAGAGACTGCTTTTTGCAAAGGAAACAAAAAGGTCTGTGTCCGCGCCTTTCTCCATTATTTTCAGTATAAGTGCTATAAGCGCCGAGCACTCATTTTCGCCAAGACTCTTCTTTCGATCCAGGAAATATTTGGCCTTTATACGATCCAGCTCCTTTCCAAGAGGCTCACCGTATACATCCATGTCACTGACAACCACACCAATATCTTTATACCTGTAGTGTCCGGTTCTTATAAGTCTTTCAATTTCAGAGGCCGCATAGACAACCTCTTCCATCGAGTCTGCTGCTCCGTAAATGTGAATCGAATCATCTGCATCAGTCTTCTTGCGATTGTATCTGAAAAGCGACTTTTCCAAGGCCTTCAGGCTCTTTTTTCTGTCCGGATTGTCATAAGACGTAACGATATTTTCACGAATATCGCAGCCCACCTCATCCGCCAGCTGCATAACCTTTTGAATGGACTGCTGGCTTATTCTGAACAGATCAAAATCTTTCAATTCAATTCCTGATAATGCTGTTTCATCTGCAGTAAATGAAATAAAAACCTCTTCGCACTGTCTCATAAAGCACCGAAGAAGCTCATACTGAGAAGGTGTAAAGCCGGTAAAGCCATCCAGAATGATTACTGAATTCTTAAGGATACCTGAACGCTCAGCCACTTCGGCAAAGGCATCATAAAGTCCCTCTGCCGTGTGAACATTTTTCCCAAGGTGAGACGTAAAGCCGGAATACAGCGTATAAGCGTCCTCCAACTTGTGTTTCAAGGGTGATTCGTCCATATCACTGGCCATATTGTAGAGTTCTTCCTCAGAAACATTGTACTGAAGAAGCTCCGAAATCAGTGCCTTTGCCTGCTCCACAAATCCGGCTCTCCCCGCATTTCTCGCATAAAGCTTGAGATTGTCCTTACTGTCCGAAAGAACCTTTTTAATAATCATGCTTTTCCCGATTTCGGGAAGAAACTCCGGCTTTTCGCCATGCAGCACATTGAAAGCCTTATCTGCAAGACGTGCCAGGCTGGTAACGTCTATATTGAGGATTCCTCCGTCAGGATGCCTCGTTACCAGATCGTATTGTGTTTTTATTGAAAACTGTTCGGGAACAATAAAATAATACGTAGTGGCAGGGTTATCCCCTGCCATACGTATCACTTGATCATAAAGGAAAGTGGTCTTTCCGCTGCCTACAGTTCCAAGAATAAGCTGTAACCCCACTTTGCACCTCCATTATTTTACTACAACCGCCATACGATAAAAATCATTGTATATCTTTTCAGCAATCTTTCGGTCTATCTTAACAACACCACTGATAGGATCGTAAATAATTACTGCGTCTTCCTTTTCATCATATCCTGAGAGGACAACGCAATGCTGACGTCTTACGGAATGATATTCCTTACCATTGTATTCGCGGAATGTAGTTCTGTATTCTACATCAATATATCCGATGGTCTCGTATATTATTACGGGGATTCCATTATTAATATACTTCTTTATAAGTTCAGAAAACTCCCCACCTGAAACATCTGTGGCCTTAAGCTCGCTCCTTTTCTCTTTCAGGAAATTATTGGCACAAATCGTAAGTCCCGGCGCATATACTGCACCACCCCTGTCACCGTAAGGGTTTCCTTCAAAGTTGATAACATAATTATCGCCGTATATCAGATATTTATCCGCAATATCCGTCTTAGAAAGATTAAATCCATAATGATTAAGAACCATTGTCAAGGATACGCTTTCGCACCCATGAGGAAGCTCCGGATTCTGCTCGATAAGTTTCAGTTCAACACCTCTTACTTCCTTGCGATTATAGTATGCCTCAAGGACAGGGAATAATTCCGCCAGCGGTACAAAGGGTGATTCTTCGTCCTCCCCTATAGGGTCATCCGGCTCATCCGGCCAAGGATAATAATTATGTTCAGGATACGGCGTAACTGTTGGCGTTGCCGTCGGCGTAACTGTTGGTGAGGTGGTAGGAATTATTTCCACTGTTTCTGTCGGTGTTGCCTCAGGAGTGACAGTAGCTGTTGGCGTTGCCGTCGCCTCCAGAGTCTCTGTTACCGCAGGTGTCGGTGTCTCTGTCAGATAAAGTGTGGACAAGGGCTCCGAAGTGGGAGTAACCTCCCTGCCTGTTATCTTTGTAGGCTCCGGGGTCGGCACAAAGGGTTGCTTCTCCGACTCTTTTACCGCATCGGTAATGAATCCGATAATCAAAAGAAGGGCCAAAATCAGAGATAGTATTACTATCCACAGAAGCTTGGTCCTTATTACTCTTTTGTTGTCATAATAGTCGTAGCCCATGAATCCTCTTACAAGGAGAGTCCATACCTCTCACAAAGCATAGTAACAGTCATAACAATCAATAAATAATCAATCTCGAAGGCTCCCATAAGCTTGAAATCAGGATCACTGTAAATCTTCTTCATTTCAGACACATAATCGGCATCGAAAATACCGTATTGTCTTATGAGTGCCTCATCCAGATATGGAATGTTTCCGGCTTCTTTTATCATCGAAGACATTCCGGGTGCCTGGAACGGGAACTTCTTTCTCTTAAGAATCTCGTTGGGAACAATGCCGGCACCGGCTTTCTTGAGAATATATTTTTCGTTTACTCCCTTAAGCTTGTACTTATCAGGAATCTTAAATACAAAGTCCAGAACGTCCTTATCAAGGAAAGGGTGACGTCCCTCCACAGAATGTGAGAAGAACATTCTGTCACCATGCTCTGTAAGGAGGTGGTCGGAAAGGCGGAGCTTAAGGTCTATATATGAACGGCGTTTCTGGGAGCTGAGTCCTTCCACGCGCTTAACATTAATAGGGCTCTCCGCGAATGCCGAAAAGCTCTCGATTGAGCCACGGACATCCGAAGAATAAACCTTTTCGTGTATTTTTCTTATTTCGGGATGGTTTCTTTCGTAACGGAAGTAAGGGTCGCCCCAAAGTCTTTCGTTAACCTCCATCTCTTCCTTGGTCATTTTGTCCTTCTGCATATTTCTGAAAAGGTCGACCATGTATCCAACGTAGCCGGAGAATATTTCATCAGAGCCCTGGCCTGTAAGAACGGCCTTTGCCGGCGAACCGCTCACAAGCTCTGAAAGAAGATATGCTGCTACATCATAGCTTTCTTTAACACCTGATTCACAGTGGTATATAACACTTTCAAGATTACTCCAGATTTCCTTTTCGGTAATCTTTGTTACATAATGTTGCGAATTCACGCACTCCTTAACCATTTGCTGGAAGCGGCTTTCATCAAGTTCTCCATCTCCTATCTCCGCAGAGAAGGAATACATACTGTTAAGAAGATATTTTCCGATAAAGCAGGCAACTACTGAGCTGTCCAGACCGCCGGATACGTAGAAGCCTACGGGAACATCAGCAATCAGACGTCTTGTAATGGCCTTTTTGATAAGGTCTCTGAGATTTTCCACATAATAGGCCTCGCCCTTATCCTCTTCCTCTGCACTGTACTGTATATCCCAGTATTCAGTGTCCACCATTTCCTTGCCGAACTCAAAGGTAAGCATATGACCGGCTCTTACGGAGCTGATACCCGCAAAAAAGGTTTCGGGGCTCACTACGCCGGGATAATTCATCAACTGGTCAACAGCCTTAAGATTAAGCTTTCTCGGAGCATTGGGATACTCCATAATTGCCTTGATTTCCGATGCAAATACCAGCTTTCCGTCAATCTCACCATAGAACAGAGGGCAAATTCCCATCTGGTCTCTGAAAAGAAAAAGCTTTTTGATTTTCTCGTCATAAAGGGCAATGGCAAACTGTCCGTTCAGCATATTAGGGAAGGAAAGGCCGTATTCCTCATAGAGATGGAGAATAACCTCTATGTCCGTTCCTGTACGGAATATGTGTCCCTTTTTCTTAAGCTCGTCACGAAGTTCCTGATAATTGAATATCTCACCGTTACAGATAACCGTAAGTGTTTCGTCTTCGTTCTGAATAGGCTGCATTCCGCCTGTCAAATCGATAAAGCTAAGTCTCGTGAAGCCCAAAGTGAGCCCCGGAAGCTCCATAGCCTTATTTCCGTCCGGTCCACGATGCTTAATAGCCCTAAGCATGCGTTCCATGACTGCAATGTCTGTTTTTTCTTTGTTTTTAAGGTCAAAATAACCTGCAATGCCGCACATAATTGCTCCTAAAACTGATTATAAATAAACTGACTCTGATCGTAGCCCTGTCCATATGCACCAAACAAAAGAACAAGAACAAACAGGCCAATCCAGATAACCGCCTGAACAGGGAATTTAAGCTTTGCAATCTTGTCTCTTAAAAATGCACCATCTCCCTTGATAAGGCTTACAAGGAACATCATTACTATTCCCACGGCAAGAATAATGTAATCTGCCGCAGAAAGTCCGAATGCTTCATATGCTCCTGCCAAAGCCCCCGCATAGTTCCCTGTTGTAACTATGGAGAGAAGTGCCTTGAGTGTTGTACCCACGTTTGCAAAGCAGTCAAACAGATTCAATACGCTGATAAGTACAAAAGTTCTTAAAATCATGAAAATCCTGTAGCCGAAGCTATTGCTGAATTTCGCTTTTTCATGAAATTTCGTACAGAGAGGCTCAAACTCTTCGGACACCATAAGAATCAGCCAGTTCAAAAGTCCCCAGACAATAAAGTTCAGGGTTGCGCCATGCCACACGCCGGTAGCCAGCCATACAAAGAAGGATGAGAGATACACGGGAATCCTCTTTCCTGCCTTTTCTCCAAACACCTTTCTGGTAAACTTTGAAAGCTTCTGCATAGGTTTGCATACCGATACGGGATAGAAAACATAGTTTCTGAACCACGCACACATTGTTATATGCCAACGACGCCAATAATCCTTAAGGGATGTTGCAAAATACGGTCTGTCAAAGTTTTCCGCAACCTTGATTCCCAGAACTTCCGCAACGCCTATTGTAATATCAATACCACCTGTGAAATCCGCATAAAGCTCCAGAGTGTACAATAACATTCCAAACAGTGCATATACTCCGTTATATGTTTCAGGATCCTTTATAAAGACTGTAACCGCAGCCAGAACTCTGTCCGCAATCACAAGCTTCTTGAAAAATCCCCAGAGAATACGCTGAAGTCCGAAGCTGACATTTTTCCAATTGAACTTGTTGGGGCCATAAAGAGTTTCTGCAAGTTCATTATAGTTTGAGATAGGTCCCTGAAGAATAATCGGGAAAAAGGAAATAAACAGAAGAAACTTTAAGGGATTTCTTTCGGCCTCATAGGTTCCGCGATGAATATCCACCAGGTACCCTACCGCCCTAAGGGTATAGAAGGAAATGCCTAACGGAAGCACCCATCCGAAATGCTGGAATTTCAGCACCGCAAGAATTCCGAGATTTATAAGCAGACAAATCAGAAGGTAAGCTAACCTTACCTTCTTATGTTTTTCCTTATATGCTTTCTTTTCTTCCTTGGAGAGTTCTTCTTTATGTGCCTTAAGCCATGCAGTAACACCGTTACGATCCCTGTCCATAAGCATGCCCGCACCATAAACGCTGAGGGCTGTAACGGCTACGTAAATAAGATATTTGGGACCTGAAGCGGCATAAAAAGCAAGACTTCCCAAAAGAAGCAACGGCCACTGTGCCTTCTTAGGAAGGACATAATATAAAAGGCCAAGTACGAGAACAAAACCAAGGAACTCGTACGAAGTAAAATACATGAATTAAGCTTCCTCTTCTTCGATTCTCTGAATGAGTTCGTAAATTGCCTGTGCAGAATTGAAGTTCTCAGGAATAATATCCTTTGCGGAAATAGTTACGTCATAGTTTTCCTGAATTTCGGAAATAAGTGTAACGATATCAAAGGAATCAAGGATGACGTCGTCAATGAGATGCTCCTCTGTTTCGAAGTCAACATCCTCGTGAAGGTCCTGTAAAATTTCAAGTAATTTTTCCATAATCTGCCTCTTTCGTTAGTTATTTTAATATATAGCTTCTGCTGTAATAGCTGATATTACTCTTATTGAGTTCTTCTTTTGTAATCTTTCTGCCCCACTCGATTTTGCAATCCTTGTAGTTGGCATTACATTCTGCTACAACAACATAATCATCATGTTTCTCTATTACAAACATACTGTGACAATAATCAGAATCGTTGTCCACACGAATATGATCTCCAACTCTCACCTCATCGAAGTTCCGGTGCTCAAAAACTGCCGTGTTTTCTCCGAAACAGTAGTCCTGCAGCAGGCAGGCAAAGCCATAGCACTGTGTGCCGTAATCCTTCGTCTTCGGCTTAAGAAGGTTCGTTACGCTGTAACGATTATTACATGTTGAGTAGGACAATTTATGATTGCAGGGTGTGTCGGTTACTCCGCCATGGTTCCAGTATTTTCCATCGGGATAAGCCGCTTTGAGTCCAGCCATCATAGATAACCAGAGTTCCTCGCTCGGGGTAAGCGTCTTTATCGAACGTATAGTAATCCGGTCGTTCTTCATAGGAACGTTCATACTGAGCCACCTGATTGTCAGTCTGCATAAATGTACGGAAAGGATCGTCCTTTCGACGAGGGCTGCAATCACAGTGATACCAACCGTTTCCAAGGTTAACAAGGTTCCAATAATGCTCTGAACTTCCACCCATTCTTGTACATTGTAGGTTTTCTATTCCAACCTTGTCAAGCAATATCTTATAGGTTGCATAATAGGAATAGCAATCGCCCTTTCTGTCATGAAGGCCCTCATATGCACCTGTGTATTCGCTTGTCATGTCTCCGGTCGCACTGGTGTAAGCAATATTGGTTCTGCACCAGTTCCACAGCTTATAAGCTTTGTCCCAGGCAGACATATCATCAGTTATGATTGATGCTATAATCTCATCAGCCATCTGATTTACCGTATCCTCTTTGTCTGCCAGAACCGAGTCTCTTACGGTTATGGTTGTGAATACGATTGTCATATTTCCCGACTTGTCGGTAGCTGTATAGGAAATTCTGTATTCGCCGGGAGTATTCAGATCCACCTGAGAATTGTCAACTTCCAGACGAACGTTTTCATCCGCATTGTCCGTTATCTCTATACCCTTTTTGTAGGATACTGCATTCCCCTGAATGACCTTCAGTGGTTCAACTCCCAAAATTACAGGAGGCTCATAGTCAGGCTCCGGTGTCGGAGTTATTGTAGGAGTGGGGGTAAATGTGGGAATCGGGGTGAATGTGGGTGTCGGAGTCGGCTCCGGTGTTGCCGTTGCCTCGGGAACCGGTGTCGTCAGAACTATGCTTTCTCCGTCAAGAATAAAGGAATCGGGCACAGTAAAATCAGGCATTCCCGCACAGGCGGACAATGCAAGCACCATCAGAAATATTATGCTGAAAAGAATACGTTTTCTCATACTGTTTATGGCACAAAAAAATCCCGGATATGCCGTTTCCCGCATTTTGACTCCTAGCATATGCTAGGTGGGTAACCGCAGTAGGATTTGCTGTCTTCCGCTGCGGTCAAGTAAACTTGAGCGAATCATCTTGCGGCCTGACATCTGTCCTGCAATATAGGAATCCCGTTTAAAGATTTGTAGGTTCAAAATAGCAAGGAGTGTCGAACACTCTAGGATTGTCTACATTATACCACTTAATGATTTTTTGGCAAATAAAGTTTCTAAAGTATGTTTATAAAATTTATCAAATCTTTGATGACATGTACTCGATGGAACTTACATAGCCCTCTGAATCAAAGATAAAACGAAGTCTCATGCCACCCTTTTCATATACGTATAATGTATCTTCTTTTGTTGTGGGAGTACCGTACTTTTCTTCGATTTTCTCCTTCTTCATTCCGATAGTAGCACCCTCGGGAGTTTCTATCATATCGTCCTTAAAAATAATGGCAGAAATATAATCCTTGTCGCCATCAGGATATGTATCGATTTCAAAGCTTGAGTATGTATAAACCTTATCAAGACCGTTAAACGCACAGCTGGGTGCCTCGAAATAGGAAAACTCTCCAAGCTTATCAACCACTGTGGAAGCATCTGCATCAACATATACTGTAACGCTGTTATGTGTAAAGCCATACATGTCTTTTCCTGCTTCAACCTTAACGTCTGTCTTGGTCTCGCCGACTTCAACCTTAACGTCTGTTTTGGTTTCGCCGGTCTCAACCTTTGTGGAAGCAGTTGTGTTTCCCACATTGACCTGCGTGTTTTCGCCCTTTTCTCCACATCCTGAAAGGGTAAGCACCAGTGATGCACAAAGCACAATGCCGATTTTTCCGAACTTTTTCATTTCATTTCTCCTTGCATTTATTCTATACCGTATTTTTCTTTTTCTGCTTCAATTGCACTTTCATAGAAACGTATTTTCTCTTCCCACGCCTTTGAAAGCTTCTCTTCATTACGTCTGTCTGAAAGTCCTGACGCAGTCAGATAATCTCCCAACCATTTTGTAATTTTCTGAGCTCCCCAAAGATTCAGGTGCAATCCCGCATCATATGTATCCGTGTTATAGTCCACTTTGGTTTCATCTGTAAGATCAAGGAAGTTGATATATTCCAGATTATTTTTTTCAGCGTATTCCTGCATCTGTTTATCCCATTCCGGATACCAGTACGGATAAAGACTGGGAGCCTTTATAAGAATCAGCCTTATGCCTTTTTCTTTGCAAAGGGCAGTCATTTTATCAAGGTAAGCATATGCATTTTTTCCAAAGTTATAGTCCGCAAGAATTCTTCCCTTGGGCACGTTTAATGCAGGCTTTGAATCTACTCTTAAGTAGTAACCGTTATGAGATACCTTCTCTGTTTTGAACATATATGCAAAATCATCGGCTGTAAGCTCAGTGATTCTTGAGTGATATCGTAATATCGGAAATACGTAGTCAATAAAGCTTTCTCCGTCTACCATTGATGCCTTAATGTCTCTTACCTTTGCACCGCTCCATTTCATGCCTTCAAGGGTCATGCGGTTGTAGGCTTCCATATTTACGCCGCCGTCCTTCGGAACGTTGAATTCCATAGCCAGCACGTTAAATATAACCACATCAGGTGTTTCGTATCTGAGAGTATCCTCCAACAGGTAGTATGACTGCCATACTGTCTGCTGTGAGCTTCCGCGGATGTAACTGTTAATACCATAATCCTCCCAGAGCATTACGGGAGTAAAGTTTTCATACACCTCGCAATCGCCCAGGAAAATAACGTCATGTTCCGACTCATCCTTGTAATATTCAGCTATAAATGCGCCCTCCACGATTCCTTTTGCATATTTTGGCATCAGCAGCCTCTGCAGAAGGAACAGGATAAGCACTACGACCAGAACAGTCGCAACCCACTTAATCGCTTTTTTCATTAAGTCCTCTTATTTATTCTTGTAATCGTTCTTTAATGTCTTTCTGTCCAGCTTACCGTTGGGAGTAAGCGGCAGTGGCTCCATCTTACGAATCTTATTTGGAAGCATGTATCTGGAAAATATGTTCATCCGAAACGAAGGCGGAAGGAGCTTCTGCTACGTGGTAGGCGAAAACGGCCTTCTGGAGGAGAGAACCATCCAGGTGGGCAAGAGCCTGTGGGGCAGCTATACGCAGATCCGCGGCGGCCTTTCCCTGGAGGATAAGATCGCATTCCCTTACGGTAAGGACACGGTGGCCGGCGCCA
>JAKSRZ010000022.1 GCA_024403375.1 Lachnospiraceae bacterium | reverse complement strand
CAAGATCATTCGGTGGTATCGGTGTATTCGCTATTAAGGAAATGGGACGTTTCTACCGTCACGTTCTTATTGAGAAGAACTATCCTCACCACGGTGCTGTTGCATTCGGTCACTACGGCAAGGCTCTCTTCGAAGTATTCAAGATGATCGGTGTTGACGTATCCGAAATCGGCTACAATCAGCCTGCAGGCGTTCTCTATCCTACAGAGAATCCCTTCAAATAAGAGTTAAAACTTTCATGCAGCTCAGAAATGGGCTGCATTTTTTTTCTGCATTTCTTTTTTATTTGTTGCGTGCCGGGAACTTCGGCTATATACTATAATCAGGAGGATTCTGTATGAATTTTACACACCTGAAGTATGCCTTGGAAATAGCAAAAACCGGTTCGCTGAATAAGGCAGCCGAAAATCTTTATATGGGTCAGCCTAACTTAAGCAGAGCACTTAAGGAGCTGGAAGGAAGTCTCGGCATTATTATTTTCGAGCGTTCGGCAAAGGGTATGATACCAACACCCGAAGGTGAGACTTTTCTCGCTTATGCCAACAGTATTCTTACACAGGTTGACGAGATGGAATCAATGTACAAGGACGCGTCCATGGCAAAGCAGCGTTTCTCTATATCTGTTCCCAGAGCAAGCTACATTGCAGAGGCTTTTGTGCAGTTTTCTCAGGGCGTGGATCCGGCAAGCAGGTATGAACTTGTGTATAAGGAAACGGATTCGAAGCGTGTCTTAAGGAATATTCTTGAAGCGGATTATAAGCTGGGAATCATCAGATATGCAGAAAACTTTGATGTATATTACAAGGAGATGTTGGAGCAGAAGGGCCTGAATTATGAGCTTATAGCGGAGTTTTCTTACGTTCTTCTGATGAGTGAAAACAGTCCTCTTGCGGACAAGGAAGTAATAACCTTCGAGGATCTGATGAATTATACCGAGATTAAGCATGCGGATCCATCGGTACCGCTGATTTCGTTTTCGGTTAGCCAGAGGCAGGAACTTCCGACTGACATGAATAAGACCATTGTTGTATTTGAAAGAGGCAGTCAGTTTGAGCTGTTATCAGGAAATACGGACACGTTTATGTGGGTGTCTTCAGTGCCTCAGAAGGTGCTGGACAGGTACGGTCTTGTGCAGAAAAGGTGTCAGGAGAATAACAGGGTATACAAGGATATGCTCATTTACAAGAAGGAGTACAAACTTACAGAGATGGACAAGGCGTTTATCACGGCGGTTTGTAATTCTAAAAGAGCACATCTGATATAGAAAAATTATGGTTATGTATCAAATGATATAACCTTTATGTAATATAAACATTTTACGAAGAGTCAAAAGTATGTTAAAAAATTAACAGACTTGAGAGGCAAGTTAATCCAAAGATATTACGAGGAGGAAAAAGAATGAAAACCCGTAAATATGAAATCGTTGATGGCGTAGAAAAGCTTGAAGAAGCTATCGCTCGCGTAAGAGAGGCACAGAAGAAGTTCGCTACTTACACACAGGAGCAGGTAGACAAGATTTTCCTCGCAGCAGCAAGTGCAGCAAATAAACAGAGAATCGCTCTTGCAAAGATGGCTGTTGAAGAGACAGGCATGGGCGTTGTGGAAGATAAGGTTATCAAGAACCACTACGCAGCAGAGTATATATACAACGCATACAAGGACACAAAGACCTGTGGCGTAATTGAAGAAGATAAGGCATACGGAATTAAGAAGGTTGCAGAGCCTATCGGCGTTATTGCAGCTGTTATTCCTACAACAAACCCCACATCAACAGCAATCTTCAAAACACTTATCGCTTTGAAGACACGTAACGGAATCATCATCAGCCCACATCCTCGTGCAAAGAACTCAACAATTGCAGCTGCAAAGATCGTTCTTGAGGCAGCTATTGAGGCAGGTGCACCTGAAGATATCATTTCCTGGATTGACGTTCCCAGCCTTGAGATGACAAACATGGTAATGAAAGAGGCAGACATCATCCTGGCAACAGGTGGTCCCGGCATGGTTAAGGCTGCATACTCCAGCGGAAAGCCCGCACTCGGCGTAGGTGCAGGTAACACACCGGCCATCATTGATGATACAGCAGATATTATTCTTGCAGTAAACTCCATCATCCATTCCAAGACATTCGATAATGGTATGATCTGTGCTTCCGAGCAGTCCGTTATCGTTCTTGATAAAGTATATGACGCAGTTAAGACAGAGTTCGCAAATCGTGGCTGCTACTTCCTCGATGCAAGAGAGACAGAGAAGGTAAGAAAGACAATTATCATCAACGGCGCTCTTAATGCAAAGATTGTTGGCCAGAAGGCAGCAAAGATTGCAGAGCTTGCAGGCGTTACTGTTCCCGAAGGAACAAAGATTCTTATCGGTGAAGTTGAAAGCGTTGATATTTCCGAAGAGTTCGCTCACGAAAAGCTTTCACCCGTTCTTGCAATGTACAGAGCAAAGAATATTCAGGATGCATTTGAGAAGGCTGAGCACCTTATCGCAGACGGCGGATATGGTCATACATCATCCATTTATCTTAACCCTGTAACAGAGCAGGCTAAGCTTGACGAGTTTGCAGCTCGTATGAAGACATGCCGTATCATCGTTAACACACCTGCTTCCCAGGGTGGTATCGGTGATCTTTACAACTTCAAACTTGCTCCTTCACTTACTCTCGGCTGTGGTTCATGGGGCGGCAACAGCGTTTCCGAAAACGTTGGTGTTAAGCACCTTATCAACATTAAGACAGTCGCAGAGAGGAGAGAGAACATGCTTTGGTTCAGAACACCTGAGAAGGTATACATCAAGAAGGGCTGTCTCCCCGTTGCTCTCGATGAATTAAAGAACGTTATGGGCAAGAAGAAGGCATTCATCGTAACAGACAGCTTCCTTTACAATAACGGTTACACAAAGCCCATCACAGACAAGCTTGATGAAATGGGCATTCAGCATACAACATTCTTCGATGTTGCTCCCGATCCTACATTAGCATGTGCTAAAGAAGGTGCTGCACAGATGAAGGCATTCCAGCCTGACTGCATCATCGCTCTCGGCGGCGGTTCCGCAATGGATGCCGGCAAGATTATGTGGGTTCTTTATGAGCATCCCGAAGCAGACTTCATGGATATGGCTATGAGATTCGTAGATATCCGTAAGAGAGTTTACACATTCCCTAAGATGGGTGAGAAGGCATACTTCGTAGCAATCCCCACATCTGCAGGTACAGGTTCAGAAGTTACACCTTTCGCTGTTATTACAGACGAGAAGAGCGGCGTTAAGTATCCTCTTGCTGACTACCAGCTCCTTCCTAACATGGCAATCATTGATACAGATTTCCATATGTCAGCACCTAAGGGACTTACAGCAGCTTCCGGTATCGATGCAGTAACACATGCCCTTGAAGCATATGCATCAATTATGGCAACAGATTATACTGACAGCCTTGCAAAGCAGGCACTTCAGGTTATCTTCAAGTTCCTTCCCAGAGCATATGACAATGGTCAGGTTGACATTGAGGCACGTGAAAAGATGGCAAACGCAGCAACAATGGCAGGTATGGCTTTCGCAAATGCTTTCCTTGGCGTATGTCACTCAATGGCACATAAGCTTGGAGCATTCCACCACCTTCCTCACGGTGTTGCAAACGCACTTATGATTGAAGAAGTAATCCGCTTCAACTCATCAGAGGCACCTGCAAAGATGGGAACATTCTCACAGTACGATCATCCTCATGCACTTGCACGTTATGCAGAAATCGCTGATTGCCTCGGTCTTGGCGGCAAGACAGATGAAGAGAAGGTTGAAAACCTTATTAAGGCAATCAATACTCTTAAGGCTCGCGTGGGAATTAAGGAAACTATCAAGGATTACAATATTGACGAGAAGGATTTCCTTGATCGCCTTGACGATATGGTTGAGCAGGCCTTCGATGATCAGTGCACAGGCGCAAATCCTCGTTATCCTCTCATGAGCGAAATCAAGCAGATGTATCTGAATGCTTACTATGGCAAGCACTTTGTAGAAAAAGAAATGCCTACAGCAGACAATGCTTTCAAGAGCAATGATGCAGATACAACAAAGAATGTATATGTTAAGGCTAAGAACAGCCGTAAGAAATAATGAGGAGGAGCGAAAATGAAACTTGATCGTGTAATAGCAGTTAGAAATACAAAGACAATTTATCGTGACGGTGATAAGTGTATTAAGGTATTCAACGAGGAATTTTCTAAGGCTGATGTTCTTAATGAGGCACTTAACCATGCAAGAGTAGAAGAGACCGGACTTAATATTCCCAAACTTATCGAGGTAACAACCATTGATGGTAAGTGGGCAATCGTTTATGAATACATTAAGGGAAAGACACTTGCTCAGCTTATGGCAGAAGATCCTGACAATAAGAGCAAATATATTGATAAGCTTGTAGAACTTCAGCTTTTGTGCCAGTCTAAGACAAATCCTCTCCTTAACAAGCTTAAGGATAAGATGACAAGAAAGATCAGCCAGGCTGATATTGATGCAACAACTCGTTATGAGCTGCACACACGTCTTGAAGGTATGCCTAAGCACAACAAGCTTTGCCATGGTGACTTCAACCCTTCAAATATTATTCTTGCAGATAACGGAGAAGCGTATATAATTGACTGGGCACATGCTACTCAGGGTAATGCTTCTGCCGATGCAGCACGTACATATTTGCTCTTCTGGCTCAGCGGAGATATAGAAGGTGCAAAACAGTATCTTGACATATTCTGCAAGAAGAGTGATACTCCTAAGCAGTATGTACAGAAATGGATGCCCATCGTTGCAGCTTCTCAGTCCGTTAAGGGAAATGAGAAGGAACGTCAGTTCCTGCTTAGCTGGGTAGACGTAGTTGACTACGAATAATTACCTACGAAAGGAAGAAAAGCTATGACAGTTACAGTTTGTATCGGAAGCTCCTGCCATATTAAAGGATCCCGTATGGTAGTAGAGGAACTTCAGAACCTCATCGGTGAGAACGGCCTTAACGATAAGGTTGAGCTCAGCGGAACATTCTGCATGGGAAAATGCCAGCAGGGTGTATGTGTAACTATTGATGACAAGTTTTTTTCTGTAACACCGGAAACAGTAAAAGACTTCTTTACAAAAGAAATTATGGAAAAGGCATAAACAATGGTATTTATTGAAGTTTGCATTGGTAGTTCATGCCATTTGAAAGGAGCTCCCGAAATAGTGGAGCTCCTTGAACAGAATATGAAAGAGCAGCACCTGGAAGACGAAATAGTTCTTTCAGGTAGTTTTTGCCTTGGGAAGTGCAACAGAGTAGGCGTAACCATTACGGTTAACGAAGAGGCACACACAGGCATAACAAGAGACAATTTCAGAGATTTCTGGAATGATGTGGTACTTAAGGCTGTAGAAGAAGGGAAAGGAAACTAAAATATGTCCGACTGTCTTACGTTAAAAAAGTCAAACTGTAAGAACTGCTACAAGTGTATAAGACACTGCCCCGTAAAATCCATCAGATTTTCCGGAAACCAGGCACACATTATTGGCAATGAGTGCATTTTATGCGGTCATTGTTTTGTAGTGTGTCCTCAGAACGCAAAGGAACTCAGAAACGATAGGGAAAAGGTTAAGGTTATGATGCAGGGAGATACCCCGGTATACGTAAGCCTTGCTCCTTCCTTTGTAGCAAATTACGAAGGAATAGGAATCAATGGAATGAGAAAAGCCCTTAAGCAGTTGGGCTTTGCAGACGTTGAAGAGACAGCTGTTGGTGCAACAATAGTAAAAACAGAGTATGAGAAAATTTTAGCGGAAGGCACAAAGGACGTGCTTATTTCCTCATGCTGTCATTCCGTAAATCTTCTTATCCAGAAGTACTTCCCCAAGGAACTCAACAACCTTGCGGACGTTCTTTCACCTATGCAGGCTCACTGTGTAGATATTAAGAGAAGACACCCTGAAGCAAAGACAGTATTTATCGGACCATGCGTAGCAAAGAAGGACGAGGCCGATTACTACGGCAACATCACAGACGCAGTCCTTACTTTCGAGGAGCTTACAGAGTGGTTCAATGAAGAGAAAATCGTGCTTGAGCCCGATATGGATGTTACAGAAGAAAGCCGTGCCCGTTTCTTCCCTACAACAGGCGGCGTTCTTAAGACAATGGCTCAGGAAATCGGTGGATACACATATATTGCTATCGATGGCGTTGAGAACTGTATCGCTGCTCTCAGAGATATTGAAGAGGGCAAGATTCATAAGTGCTTTATCGAAATGTCCTCATGTACAGGAAGCTGTATCGGCGGCCCTGTTATGGAAAAGAACCGCAGATCCATCGTTAAGGACTATATTTCAGTTGCAAAGTATGCAGGTGAGAAGGATTTCGTAGTTGAACAGCCTGAATCCGGTTTCCTTCAGAAGGGAATGGAATCTATTGAACTCAGAGCGGCAGAGCCTTCTGACGTTCAGATTACGGAAATTCTCCGCCAGATGGGCAAGACTCGCCCTGAAGACGAGCTTAACTGCGGCTCCTGCGGCTATGATACATGCCGTGCCAAGGCGCGTGCAATTTTCCAGGGAAAGGCAGAATCTTCCATGTGCCTTCCTTTCCTTAAGGAACGTGCAGAGAGCTTCTCAGACAGCATCGTAAACAATACACCTAACGGAATTGTTGTACTGAACGACAAGCTTGAAGTTCAGTCCATCAATAACTCTGCAAGAAAGATTATGAATATCCGCTCAGCATCTGACGTACTTGGTGAGCAGGTTATCCGTATTCTCGAGCCTAAGATTTTCATCAGTGTTCTTGAAAACAAGAGAACAATCAGGGATCAGAGAGTATATCTTGCAGAATATAAGAAATTTGTAGAACAGACAGTTACATATGATGCTGATTCCAGACTCCTTATTTGCATTATGCGTGACGTTACTGATGAGGAAGACGAACGCAGAAAGAAGGAGACCATCAGTCAGCAGACTATTGAGATTGCAGACAAGGTTGTAGAAAAGCAGATGCGTATTGTTCAGGATATCGCTTCACTTCTCGGTGAAACAGCTGCTGAAACAAAGATTGCACTTACAAAGCTGAAGGAGACAATCACCAATGAATGATTTTTGTGCAGATATCGGCTACAAAAGCGTAAATCATGATGGCGAGCAGTTGTGCGGCGACCATGTGGACGTTGTTGAGCAGGACGAAAACTCTACCGTAATCGTTCTTGCAGACGGCCTGGGAAGCGGCGTTAAGGCCAGCATCCTCTCCACATTGACATCAAAGATTATTTCTACTATGATGGCTGCCGGACTTTCGCTTGAGGATTGCGTAGAGACAATTGCGGCTACACTTCCTATTTGTTCACAGCGTGGTGTTGCATATTCAACCTTTACAATTGCACACCTCGTTAACAATAGAGAAATCGAGCTTATTCAGTACGATAATCCTCATGTCATAATGATCAGAAACTTTGAGAATTATGATTATCCGAAGACCGAAATGAATATCGGTGGTAAGACTATTTATAAGTCTGTTATAAGATTGGAAGAGGATGACGTGTTCGTGCTTATGAGTGACGGATGTCCTCATGCAGGCATGGGAAGATATTACAACTTCGGATGGAAGAGAGAAGACATAGCTGATTATATGGTTACTCTTGCAGCCGGCGGTTATACGGCAAAAACTCTTTCCACCATGCTGGTAGATGAGTGCTTCAGACTGTACGGCGAGAAGCCCGGTGATGATGCTACGGCCTGTGTCGTAAAAATCAGACGCAGAGAGCCTATGAACATTCTCTTCGGACCTCCTTCAAGCAGGGACGATAATGATCGTATGATGTCACTTTTCTTCTCGAAGGAAGGAAAACACATTATTTGCGGCGGAACAACTTCGTCCATTGCTGCCAAGTATCTTGGAAAGCAGATTAAGGTAAGCCTTAATTTCCAGAAGAGTGACGTTCCCCCTATCGCATACATTGAAGGTGTAGACCTTGTTACAGAGGGTGTTATTACCGTCAATAAAGTGGTAGAATATGCGAAGGACTATCTGGCTGATAATAAAAGCTATGAGCAGTGGAGCATGAACAGAGACGGTGCGGCACTTATAAGCCGTATGCTCTTTGAGGAAGCAACGGACATCAATTTCTATGTGGGACGTGCGGTTAACCCTGCCCACCAGAACCCGGATCTTCCCATAAATTTCAACATTAAGATGAATCTTGTAGAGGAGCTTTCAGCTTGTCTCCGCAAGATGGGTAAACGCATTAAGGTAAGTTATTTCTAGGAGGAATACATGAGGAAATTTGATACTAAGGTTCAGCACCTTAAATACAAGGTTTTGAGAGAGGTTGCAAAGAATGCTTGGAATGATACACTTTATGACAAGCTTCTTGATATTCCCAAGGTAATCGCTCCCGGCCCTCAGCCCACAATGCGTTGCTGCGTATATAAAGAAAGAGCGATTCTTGGTGAGCGTGTGAAGCTTGCCATGGGTGGTGACAAGGAAAATCCCAATCCTATTGAAGTTATTGAGATTGCCTGCGATGAGTGTCCTGTAGGTGGTTACGAAGTAACAAATGCCTGCCGTGGATGTCTCGCCCACAGATGTGAAGATGTATGTAAGTTCGGTGCACTTACCTTTGATAACGAGCACGTTGCTCACATTGATAAGTCAAAGTGTAAGGAGTGCGGTGCCTGCTCAAGAGTATGTCCTTATACAGCTATTGTAAGCCGTAAGCGTCCTTGCCAGAACGCATGTAAGGTAAAGGCCATCTCCATGAACGAGAGTAAGGCCGCTACAATTGATAACAGCAAGTGTATATCCTGTGGTGCTTGTGTATATCAGTGTCCTTTCGGTGCTATTACAGACAAGTCATACATTCTTAATGTTATCGATATGATCAAGAAGAGCCAGGAGCAGAAGAAATACAAGGTTTATGCAATCGTTGCACCTTCTATTTCCAGCCAGTTTACATATGCTAAGCTTGGTCAGGTTATAACAGGACTTAAGGAGTTAGGTTTCCATACAGTTATCGAGGCAGCTCTCGGTGCTGATATGGTTGCAGAATCCGAAACAAAGGAACTTGTTGAAAAGGGCTTCCTTACAAGCTCCTGCTGTCCTGCATTTGTAGAGTTCATACACAAGAACTTCCCGGATATCGTTCCTCTTATTTCGCACAATCCTTCACCTATGACAGCTCTTGCCAAGTACATTAAGGGACTTGATAAGTCTGCGAAGGTTGTTTTCATCGGACCTTGTACAGCAAAGAAGCTGGAGGCTCAGAGAGAAGAGGTTAAGCCTTGGGTTGATGCGGTAATGACCTTTGAAGAGCTTCAGGCACTTTTTGACAGTAAGGATATGGAAATCACCTCTCTTCCTGAAGGCGTTCTGGATAATGCATCATACTTCGGACGTATTTTTGCAAGAAGCGGCGGCCTTTCCGATGCTGTTGCCGAAGGCATTAAGGAATTCGGATTTACAGATTTCGAACTTAAGGCAGTTCCTTGTGATGGTATTGAGGAATGTAAGATGGCACTCCTTAAGAAGAGCAAGGGCGTGCTGGACGCAAACTTCATTGAAGGTATGGCCTGCGTAGGTGGATGTATCGGTGGTGCCGGATGTCTTACTCATGGTGAAAAGAATAAGGCAGAGGTTGATAAGTACGGAAGAGAAGCTTTGGAAAAGACTATTTCCGATGCTTTGGCAGTTATAAGATAATTATGTGATATTAAGTGACAATGGACGTGGTTATTGCTGCGGTCCATTGTCTTTTTTTCTGCCCTCACGCTTTAGCGTGAGGGAGCCCGGCGGCTTTGAGCGATCAGGAAACTGCAACAGCAGTTTCTACATTATTATTGCATTAATTCGATAAAGCGTGATATAATATTTCAAATTGTGCGATAACACAAATTGGAAAAAGAGGGAAATATCATGGCAAAAGAAAAAATTATTTTAACAGGCGACCGTCCCACAGGACGACTTCACATCGGACACTACATCGGCTCACTCAAGAGACGTGTTGAGCTTCAGAATTCCGGTGAGTTTGACAAAATATATATTATGATTGCAGATGCACAGGCACTCACAGACAATTTTGACAATCCTGAGAAGGTTCGTCAGAACATTATCGAGGTGGCACTTGATTACCTTTCAGTAGGCCTTGATCCTGCAAAGTCCAATCTTTTTATTCAGTCACAGATTTCCGAGCTTACAGAGCTTACTTTCTTCTACTCTAACCTTGTTACGGTTTCCAGACTTCAGAGAAACCCAACAGTTAAGTCTGAAATTCAGCTCAGAAACTTTGAAGCAAGCATTCCCGTAGGATTCTTTAACTATCCTATCAGCCAGGCAGCAGATATTACTGCATTCAAGGCGACAACAGTACCTGTCGGCGAGGACCAGCTTCCCATGATCGAGCAGACAAAGGAAATCGTACACAAGTTCAATTCAATATATGGCGAAACACTTGTTCTTCCTGAAGCACTTATTCCCAAGAATGAGGCACAGGGACGTCTTCCCGGTACAGATGGCAAGGCAAAAATGAGTAAGTCTCTCGGCAACTGCATCTATCTTTCCGACGATGAAAAGACAGTTAAAGAGAAGATTATGAGCATGTATACAGACCCTCTTCACATTCAGGTTTCCGATCCCGGACACATTGAGGGCAATACAGTATTCACATACCTCGATGCATTCAGCACAGATGCACATTTCCAGGCTTACCTTCCTGATTATGCAAATCTTCAGGAGCTTAAGGACCACTATAAGCGTGGCGGACTTGGTGACGTAAAGATTAAGAAGTTCCTTAACAACGTTCTTCAGGAGGAGCTTGCTCCCATTCGTGCAAGACGTGCAGAGTACGAGAAGGATATTCAGGGCGTTTATGATATCCTTAAGGCGGGTACCGAAAAGGCTCATGAGGCAGCAGCTCAGACTATGTCTGAAGTAAAGGCAGCCATGAAGATCAACTACTTTGATGATGTTGAACTCATCAAGGCTCAGGCAGCCAAGTACACAAGAGCAGAATAATATGTATAAGTTTTTACTTTTCGACGCAGACGATACAATATTTGATTTTCTTAAAGCCGAAGCCGTTGCTTTTAAGCAGGCTATGGAAGAAAGCGGTCTGGTTTACAAGGAAGAGTATGTTGAGATATATTCAGAGGTAAACCTTAAAATGTGGCAGGAGCTGGAACGTAAGGAAATTACGAAACCGGAGCTTATTCGAACAAGGTTTGACCGCTTTTTTAAGAAGGTAGGTATAGAGGCTGATTCAACGGCTATGCGTGAGAACTATCAGGTTCGCCTCGGGCAACAAGGTTTTCTTCTTCCCGGTGCGGTGGAAATGCTGGAAAAGCTTTATACTACCGGCAAGTATCGTATCTTCCTTATCACTAACGGTCTGAAAGATACTCAGACAGGACGTCTGGAGCGTTCGGGAATCAGCAAATTTCTTGAAGGGGTATTTATTTCCGAAGAAGTGGGCCATGAAAAACCCAGTGCAGAGTACTTTAATGCAGTTGAGAAGGCCATAACGGGCTTTGACAGATCACAGGCTCTTGTTATCGGAGATTCACTTACATCGGATATCCTGGGCGGAAATAATGCCGGCATAGATACTGTCTGGTACAATTTCAGAAATAAGTCCAACAACACGAAGGCAGTTCCGACATACACAATAAAGGACCTGACGGAGATTTATACTATTCTCGGAGAGTAAAATGGAAACAAGAGTTGCTGTAATAGCTATCCTTGTAGAGGATAATTCACAGACGGAAAAATTAAATGCCATACTTCACGAATACGGGAAATATATTCTCGGACGAATGGGAATACCTTATCGCGAACGAGGCATCAATATAATAAGCATTGCACTGGATGCACCACAGGACGTTATAAATACTTTGGGCGGAAAAATCGGAAAGATTCCGGGAGTTACCGCAAAAACGGTGTATTCAAAAAATTAGTTAAAATTGTGGAATAGGGGCAGGTCGGACTGAAATTAATCAGTGAAGACTTACCCCTATTTTGAGTTTCTTGACTATAATAGGGTTTCATGATAAAATGATTCGGATTTTCCATATTAACATGCACGCTATGGAGGGGTACTGATGAGTATAGCGGTTGTCACAGACAGTAACAGTGGAATAACACAAAAACAGGCGGAAGAAATGGGCATTTATGTCCTTCCTATGCCTTTCTTCATAAATGATGAAATCTTTTTCGAGGATCTTACTCTTTCTCAGGAGCAGTTTTATGAGCGACTTAAGGAAGACGCGGATATAAAGACGTCACAGCCTTCACCCGGAGAGGTTATGGATCTGTGGGACAAGGTGCTGGAAAAGTACGATCAGCTCATATATATTCCTATGTCATCAGGACTCAGCAAATCATGCGAGACAGCAATCATGCTGGCAATGGATGATTATCAGGATAAGGTTTTTGTAGTTAACAACCAGAGAATATCCGTTACTATGCGTCGTGCTGCTATGGATGCACTTAACATGATTCAGTTAGGATATTCTGCTGCTGAAATCAAACAGAAGCTTGAAGAAGAAAAACTTGAGGCCAGCATTTACATTACTTTGGAAACATTAAAGTACCTTAAGAAGGGTGGAAGAATTACTCCGGCAGCGGCTGCTATCGGTACAGTTCTTAATATCAAGCCCGTGCTTCAGATACAGGGTGAAAAGCTTGATGCTTATGCCAAGGTTCGCGGTAAGGACGCCGGCAAAAAGAAGATGCTTGAGGCCATAAGGAAGGACCTTGATACAAGATTTGCAAAGCATAAAGGAAAGATGCACATTGATGTAGCTTACTCCGGAAATCCGGAGGAGGCAGAGGAGTGGCTCAAGGAGATTAAGGAATACTTCCCCGAATTTGACGATATTATTATGGATCCGCTTTCGCTTTCCGTAGCATGCCATATTGGTTACGGTGCGTTAGCTATTACAGTTTCAAAGAGCATATAAAATGTATAAACTTATTTGTAAAAGCGGAAATGCCAAAAGAGGCGAATTTCATACTGTTCATGGAGTGATACAGACACCGGTATTCATGAATGTGGGTACTGTGGGAGCCATAAAGGGCGCCGTTTCCACCATGGACCTCAAGGAAATAGGAACACAGGTGGAACTGTCCAATACCTATCATCTTCATGTAAGACCGGGAGATAAGGTTGTTAAGCAGATGGGCGGCCTTCACAAGTTCATGAACTGGGACAGACCTATCCTCACGGATTCGGGCGGTTTCCAGGTGTTCTCTCTGGCAGGTCTCAGAAAAATTAAAGAAGAGGGAGTTACCTTTAACTCTCACGTGGACGGAAGAAAGATTTTCATGGGTCCCGAGCAGAGCATGCAGATTCAGTCGAACCTTGCCAGCACAATAGCTATGGCCTTTGATGAGTGCCCATCAAGCAGGGCTGAACGTGATTATATTCAGAATTCCGTAGACAGAACCACACGTTGGCTGAAGCGTTGCAAAGCAGAAATGGCCAGACTCAATTCTTTGGATGACACAATAAACAAGAACCAGATGCTTTTCGGCATCAATCAGGGTGGCGTGTTTGATGATATTCGTATTGAGCATGCAAAGCAGATTTCGGAGCTTGACTTGGACGGCTACGCTATCGGAGGTCTTGCAGTAGGCGAGACTCACGAAGAGATGTACCGCATTATTGAAAGCGTAATGCCTTATCTGCCCCTTGAAAAGCCCACATACCTTATGGGCGTAGGTACACCTGAAAACATTCTTGAGGCAGTGGAAAGAGGTGTAGACTTCTTTGATTGTGTATATCCATCAAGAAATGGTCGCCACGGCAATGCATACACAAACCATGGTAAGATGACGCTTACAAATGCCAAGTATGAGCTGGACGAGCGTCCTCTTGACGAAAAGTGTAACTGCCCTGCCTGCAGAAATTATTCCAGAGCCTACATCCGTCACCTTATGAAGGCGGGAGAAATGCTGGGAATGAGACTACTTGTAACTCACAACCTTTACTTCTATAATCACCTTATGGAAGAAATTCGTGAGGCAATTGAGCAGGATCGTTATTCTGAGTTCAAGAAACAGAAAATCGAAGCTATGCGTGAAGGTGAATGATTCACGCTTGTAAATATTTTAAGAGAGGTTATGAAAATGAATTCACTTACATTACTTACAGCAGATGCAGCTACAATGGCAGGCGGCTGGACAACTATTATCCTTTATCTTGTTATTTTTGGTGTGGCATTATACTTCCTTATCATCCGTCCCCAGAAGAAGCAGCAGAAGCAGCAGGACGAGCTTATGAGCTCCCTTGAAATCGGCGACAGCGTTCTCACAACAAGCGGCTTCTACGGCGTATGCATCAGCATGGTAGATGATAACGTTATTATCGTTGAGTTCGGTAACAACAAGAACTGCCGTATTCCTATGAAGAAGACAGCAATCGTTGAGGTTGAAAAGCCTTACTCAGCTCAGCAGGCTGCAAAGAAGGAAAAGGAAGCAGAAGCAGCTCCCGAGAAGAAGGGCCTTTTTGCAGGCATTGGCAAGAAGAAGGAAGAAAAAGAAAAATAAGATCACGAAAGTGATTTTATAATGGCTTGTCAGCAATGATGAGACCAAATAAAATTTAATAGAGGTGAACCCTATGAAGAAACACTTATTACTCATTGGTATTCTTATTCTGAGTGTATTGGGCGGATGCGCAAACGCTACAGATAAAAACGGGGGAGCCGATTCAAATGAACCGACACAAGGCGGAAGCATTGTGATCGGTATTCCACAGGATTTAGACAGTCTTGACCCGCATATTGCGAAAGCGGCAGGAACCGACGAAGTTCTGTTTAACGTTTTTGAGGGCCTTGTGAAGCCCGACCAGTACGGTAAGGTAAATCCTGCCGTAGCAGAGAGCTATTCATTATCAGAGGATTCAATGAAGTATGTTTTCGTACTTCGTGATAATGTTAAGTTCCATAATGGTGACGTTGTAACAACAGAAGATGTCGTATATTCTTTAAGAAGATGTGCCGGTTTCGAAGATGCGTTAGATCCTAGCGTAACAGTGGAATCGGCTTTTTCTATTATCAAGGATATCTATGCAACAGACAACAAAACAGTAGTTGTAGAGCTTACAGCTCCCAGTACAGAGCTTATTTATTACTTTACAACAGCCATCATTCCCAAGAATTACAAGAATCAGGCTACAGCACCTGTAGGAACAGGCCCTTATAAGTTCGTATCCTACACCCCTCTTGAAAGCTTTGTAGTTGAGAAATTCCAGGATTATTATGGCACAAAGCCTTATCTGGATAAGGTTACTTTCAGCATCTATGCGAATATTGATGCAGCATTCCTGGAGCTTATGGCAGGTAAGATTGATCTTATGAGCCAGCTTTCCAGTGATCAGGCAGCTCAGCTTACAAGCATTTACAATGTTGTCTACAGTAACTTCAATCTTGTTCAGGCACTTTTCCTGAATAACGATTTTGAGCCCTTTAAGAACCCGGACGTTCGTAAGGCTCTTTGCATGGCTATTAACAGAGACGAAATCAATCAGATGATTTCCGATGGTCATGGAACAATTATCGGCAGCGGTGTGTTCCCGGGCCTTTCCACAATTTTTGCAGGAGATCTTGTAAATTATTACAAGTTTGATCAGGCTGCCGCAAAGAAGCTTCTTGCTGATGCGGGCTATCCTGACGGTTTCTCATTCACAATTACTATTCCTTCAAGCTACGATCAGCACGTGGCAACAGGTGAAGTTATTGTTGAACAGTTGAAGAAAATCGGCGTAACAGCTAAAATAGAACTTGTTGAGTGGTCTGCATGGCTTTCTGAGGTATATAGCGGAAGAAAGTATGAGTCCACAATTATCGGACTTGATGCAAACCTGGCACCCGGAGATGTACTTAAACGCTACAGAAGTACAGCGGGCAACAACTTCATCAATTTTATCAGCGAAGAGTTCGATGTTACATATGCATCAGCACTTGCATCACAGTCAGATGCGGAAAAAGCAGAGCTCTATAAGAAATGTCAGAACATCCTTACAGAGAACGCAGCGTCCGTGTATATTCAGGATCCTGCTCAGATTACAGTTGTAAAGAAGGGTCTTGGCGGATATACTCCTTACCCTGTATATGTAATGGATATCTCAAAACTTTATTATGTAAAATAGCAAGAAACCTTTGCGGAAAGGGGTCACGATGAAATACATAGGCAAAAAACTGATTGCATTAGCCATCACTTTGCTTGCGATTTCTTTCGTGACCTTTTTTGCGTTTACAATTATCCCCGGAGACGCGGCAACGTCAATTATGGGCATGGATGCCAGCGAGGAGCAGCTGGATGCATTAAGAGAGGAATTAGGGCTTAATGATCCTCTGATTGTCAGGTATGGCAGATGGGTCAAGGGTGCACTGATGCTGGATTTTGGTACATCCTTGCAATATAAAACTGATGTTGCCAAACTCATAGGTGGCCGCCTTACAGCAACCTTGGGTCTGGCGCTGGAGGCTATACTAATTATTTTGATTTTGTCCGTGCCATTGGGAATTATCAGCTCGAAAAAGCCCAATGGAGCGGTAGATAATATTATTACGGTACTTACGCAGTTTGGTATGGCCGTGCCTCAGTTTTTCCTTGGAATTATGCTGACTTATGTATTCGGAATTCTGTTAAGAATCGTGAATATGGGGGGATATGTTAATCCCGCTGAGTCTTTCGATGGATTTTTGAGGTTCCTTATTTTGCCTGCGATTACGGTGGCCATTCCAAAGCTATCTATGATGACAAAGTACCTGAGAGACTGCATTGTGGCACAGAAAAAGCAGGACTATGTTCGAACTGCCCGTGCAAAGGGCAATAGTGAGGGCCGTATCTTAACCCATCATGTGTTGAAAAATGCAATAATTCCTTCAATAACATTCTTTGCGATGATTGTGGCAGACGTTCTTGCGGGAAGTATCGTATGTGAGCAGGTGTTTGCAATACCCGGCGTCGGAAGATTGTTAACGGCATCCATATCTAACAGAGACTTCCCGGTTGTATCCGCGATTGTTCTCTACGTTGCAGTGGTTGTGGTTGTTATGAATACGTTGGCAGATGTATTTTATCGTGTGGTTGATCCGAGAGTTAAATGAGAAAAGAGTCATCCGGAAAAAAGAATAGCAGGATTCTCATTGTGGGCAGCATAATGGTTATTGTGGTGCTCTTGTTTGCTGTGATTGGTTTATTTTGGACACCTTACGATGTAAACGGGATGGATGTGCTTCTTAAGAATAAGGCACCGTCATTTGCTCATTTATTCGGCACTGACAACTTCGGAAGGGATGTTTTCAGCCGAGTAATGCAAGGGGCTGGTGCAAGCTTCTTGATTGCCATTTCAGTAGTGCTTTTCGGCGCCGTTACGGGCACGGTAATAGGAGCAGTCACCGGATACTTCGGAGGAGCCGTGGACGCCGTTCTGATGCGTATAAACGATGCTCTTGCCGCCTTCCCCAGCGTGCTTATTGCGTTGGTTATTATTGCTGTTACTGGAAATGGTAAATATAATCTGGTTCTTGCTTTAGGTATTGCTTTTATTCCAAGCTTTGTGAGAGTGGTACGAAGTGAAATGCTTGTTCAGAAGGAACTGGATTATGTTAAGAATCTTAAGCTTATGAAGGCGGGAAATTTCAGAATTATCTTTTTGGATATACTGCCCAATATGCGTACCGTAATATCTTCATCCTTACTTATCGGATTTCAGAATGCCGTTCTGTCAGAAGCGGGAATGAGTTATCTTGGGCTTGGTGTGACGCCGCCCGATCCCAGCCTTGGACGAATGCTTTCTGAAGCTCAGAGCTATATTATATTTGCACCGTGGTACGCAATTGCACCCGGTATCACTATTCTTTTGCTTACTCTTGGTTTAGGTTTCATTTCACACGGAAGAGAAAAATAGATGGCACTTCTTGATGTTAAAAAGCTGAATATATCCGTAGAGACAGGTGGCATAGAAAAAAGTCTTGTTAAAGATGTATCCTTTTGTGTGGAAAAGGGTGAGATTCTGGGCCTTGTTGGTGGCTCAGGATCAGGAAAAAGCCTTACTTCGATGGCTTTGGCCAAGGTGCTGACGGAGGAATATATTATTAAAAGCGAGGCTGTCAGCTTTAACGGTAAGCGTCTTGACCTTATGAGCAGCCGTGAATTGTGCGAAATCCGCGGAAAAGATATAGCATATGTTTTCCAGGAACCTATGACCAGTCTGAATCCTCTTCTGACTATCGGAAAACAGGTTGAAGAGGCAATAATTCTTCATAACAGGTCTCTTTCTACAAGAGTAGAAAAGAAAGACAGAAAAAGGGCGGTGCTTACAGCACTTGCGGATGCAGGCCTGGAGGAGCCCGAAAGACTTGTAAAAACCTATCCCCACAGACTGTCCGGAGGACAAAGACAGCGTGTGATGATAGCTATGGCCATGATTACAAAACCACAACTTCTAGTAGCTGACGAAATAACAACTGCACTCGATGTTGATACTCAATCAAAAGTAATAGAGCTTCTCCTGCACTACAGAGAGAAGTACAACACCTCGGTTATTTTTATTTCCCACGACAGAAAACTGGTGAACAGAATAGCCGACAGAACCATCACCCTGAAAAACGGTGAAGTCGTTGAAAACACTGAGCTTGGGGCTGATTTGAAAAAGGAATTCGTTAAAGAAGATTTTGAAGACGAAGAATTCGTAAAAAAAGACGAAAATATCATATTAAAAGTAAGAAATCTTTCTTTTGCCTATTCTGATACGAATTTATTTGGAAAAACCGAAACAAAAAAAGTGCTGGAAAATGTCAATTTTGACCTATTTGAAGGGGAGACTTTGGGAATTGTAGGAAAGAGTGGCTCAGGAAAATCGACGCTTGTAAAAATTGTGTCAGGTCTGCTCAAATCCGAAAATGGTGAGATAATTTACACAAAAGGCTACGAATTTCCGCAAATGGTTTTCCAAGACCCATATTCCAGCCTCAATCCCGCAAAAACCATCGGGGCTATCTTAAGAGAAGCATATATTCTCGGAGAAAAACGAAAGGGTGAGCGCCCAAGATTCTTCCGTGACTATGAAAAGTACCGCAAAGAGGTGCTGGATGCCCTTGAAGCGGTGGACCTGAGGTCGGAAATTGCCTACAGAAAAGTAAGAGAGCTTTCCGGCGGACAAAGACAGCGAATTGCAATAGCTTGTGCCTTGATTTCTAGACCAAAAGTTGTTATACTTGACGAGCCTGTTTCGGCAATAGATGCGGAAGTATGTGATCAGGTTCTGGAATTGCTTCATCGTCTGAGAAATCAGTATGGTCTTTCCTACATATTTATTTCCCATGACCCTGATGTCATAAACAGAACTTGTGAAAGAGTTTTAGGTTTGGAAAATGGACAAGTTAAAGAAAAAGAAAGTTAAGAAGAAGGGCGCCGGATTCATATGGCGCTATATTGGGCGGCACTGGTTCGCGTACATCGTCGGACTTGTGACGCTTTTTGTTGTTGACTACGTCAACCTTTTTGTTCCTCAGTTTACCGGAGAAATAACCGATGGTCTCACCTATGGTTCTCTGGATAAAGGTGGCATTCTTCGCCTTGTACTGATGATTCTCGGATGTGGAGCTATCATCATGTTGGGGCGTTTTTTGTGGCGTTATACTTTGTTTGGTGCCTGCAGAAAAATCGAGTATGAAATAAGAGTTGATCTTTATGCACATCTTTCAACTCAGTCTGCAAACTTCTTTAATAATAATAAAACCGGTGACCTTATGAGTTACTTTACCAACGACCTGGGAGCTATTCGCCAGGCTGTAGGTATGGCCGTTATTTCGGCCTTTGACGCATCGGTTATGGCAATAATGGTTCTCATTAAGATGGCGGTGTATGTTGATGTTCCGCTTACATTGATTTCTATTATTCCTCTTGTATTTATCCTCTTCGGCGGTGCTTTTTACGGAAAGCTTGTAGAAAAGAGATTCGACGAGAAGCAGGAAGCTTTCTCTAAGATGAGTGACCAGGTGCAGGAATCCATATCCGGTATAAGAGTAATCAAAGCCTTCGTTCAGGAAAAGAAGGAACTTGATGCTTTCGCCAAAATAAATGCATTTAATAAAAAGAAAAATATGAGAGTAGTAGGACTGATGGCTGTTGTTGGCTCATTACTTGAGCTCCTTATCGGTTCAGCCTGCGTACTTGCTCTTTTCTTCGGCGGAAAACTTGTAATGGACGGCGGACTTACACCCGGTAAATTCGTTGCATTCATGCAGTACCTTATGATGCTTGTATGGCCTATGATCGCTATGGGTAACACAATCACCAGCTTTTCACAGGGACTTGCATCCATGAAGAGAATCGGTGCCCTCTTTAATGAGCAGACAGACGTCTGGGATACAGAAAAAACAGATAAGTCCATTTCATCCCTTAAGGGTCAGATTTCTTTAAAGAACCTTACATTTAAGTACAGAGAAGAGCTGCCCACTGTTTTGGATAAGGTGACGGTGGATGTTCCCAAGGGCACTTCCTTAGCTATTATCGGACGTACAGGAAGTGGTAAATCAACAATCGCAAACCTCCTGCTTCATTTGTATAACGTTGAGGATGGTCAGATTTTCCTGGACGGACAGGATATTAACACAATTCCTCTTTACACTTTGAGAAAGCATATTGCATACGTTCCTCAGGATAACTTCCTTTTCTCTGACACACTTCAGTCCAATATTGCCTTTGGAGCCCGTGAATACAGAGAACTTCCAAAGAATAAGAAAATCGAGAAAAAGATCATTCTTTCTAAGGAAGAAGAGCTGGAGGCATATCTGGAGGCTGAACTTGCAAAGCGAGAAAGCCTTGCAGATAAGGTTTACGATGACCTTGACAAGGTAGAAGCGGCTGCAAAGGCTGCATGCATCCATGACAACATTGTGGAGTTCCCGAAGGGCTATGCAACAATGGTGGGCGAGCGAGGCGTAACAGTTTCCGGCGGACAGAAGCAGAGAAGCTCCATTGCCAGAGCACTTATGAAGGATGCTCCCATACTTATTTTAGATGATTCCCTTTCAGCAGTAGATACAGATACGGAAGAAAGTATCCTTGGAAATCTTAAGAAACTGAGAGCAGGAAAGACAACTATCATCATTGCACACAGAATTTCCACAATAGAGAACTGTGATAAGATTCTTGTGCTTGACGAGGGAAAGGTTGCAGAATACGGCACTCATGAAGAGCTTGTTGCAAAGGGCGGCATGTACGCAGACCTTTACGAAAAGCAGCTCCTTGAAGAGTCAGAGGGAGGTGCTGAATAATGAGCGTAAAAGAAAAGAAACAGACAAACAGCACATTTCTTCGTTTGTTAAAATATGCAAAGAGCTATATACCTCAGCTTACAGTAGGACTTCTGCTGGTTCTTTCAATAACAGCCCTTGACCTTTACAGACCTACTGTAATCGGTGCAGCCATCGACCTTTTTGCTGAGGGCGGTGAAATGCATGAAATCGCAATGCTTGCCATTAAGTATGGTGTTACAATATTTATAATGTTCGCTCTTAATGCAGCATCCGCATACCTTATAGCGTGGACCGGTCAGACAATTATTTATAACGTAAGACAGGAAGTTTTCCAGCACATTCAGTCTTTGTCACTCAGATTTTTCGATATAACCCCCGTAGGAAAAATCGTAACACGTGTAACAAACGACGTTGAAGCACTGAACGAAATGTTCACAAGCGTTATCATCAATCTTATTAAGAACAGCATTAAGATTGTGGGACTTGCAACGGTAATGCTGATATACAACTGGAAGCTTGCACTCCTTGGATTTGCACTCCTTCCGGTAGTATGTGTATTAACATACTTCTTCAGAAAAATTGCCCACACTACATACAGAATAGTTCGTACAAAGCTTACAGCACTTAATACCTACCTTTCCGAGCATCTTTCCGGAATGAGAGTCATTCAGGTGTTTGCAAAGGAAGAGACAAAGAACAACGAGTTTAATGACCGTTGTGAGGATTATTTCCACGCTTCCTTCCGTGAGCTTATGGTATTCGCAATCTTCAGACCGCTTATTTACCTGCTTTCCGTAATTGCTCTTGTAACAATTCTTGGAGCAGGTGGCGTATCTGTTCTTAACGGAACAATTACAGTCGGCGTTCTTTACATTTTTACTAACTACATTTCATCCTTCTTTGAGCCCATTCAGGAGCTGGCTGAGCAGTTTGGTACACTTCAGCAGTCCCTTGCTTCGGCAGAGAAGATATTTACAATCCTGGATGACAGAACAATGATTATGCCTCCCGAAGAGCCCGTTCACATCGAGAATCTTAAGGGAAGAATCGAGTTTAAGAACGTATGGTTTGCATATTCAGGTGAGGATTGGATACTTAAGGATGTTTCCTTTGTAATTGAGCCCGGTACCAGTGCAGCTTTCGTAGGTGCTACCGGTGCAGGTAAATCATCAATTCTGAATCTGATCGGCAGATACTATGACATTCAGAAGGGATCAATCACAATTGACGGCGTTGACATCAAGGATATTTCCATGGATGAACTGAGACGAGGCATCGGACAGGTTCAGCAGGATGTTTTCCTCTTTACAGGTGATGTAAAGGGCAACATAAGACTCCGCAGCGACGAAATATCTGACGAAGTGGTTAAGGAAGCTGCAAAGAACGTTAATGCAGACAGATTTATCGACAAACTTCCTCATGGATACGATGAGTACGTTACAGAAAGAGGATCAACCTTCTCCGCAGGCGAACGTCAGCTTATTTCTTTTGCAAGAACTCTGGCATACGATCCCAAGATTCTTGTTCTTGACGAAGCTACAGCAAATATAGATACAGAAACAGAGAGCCTCATTCAGGATGCTCTTAAGACCCTTATGAAGGGCAGAACCACAATTATGGTAGCCCACCGACTTTCCACAATTCAGCATGCCGACAAGATTATGGTTATGGATAACGGCAGACTTATGGAACAGGGTACACACCAGGAACTTATTGCTCTGGAAGATGGTATTTACAAAAAGTTATACGAGATTCAGCTGGAGCAGTAATTTATAAAGGAGAGGTAAATAATAATGGCACAGGAACTTAAGAAAAGAAGTGAGGTACGTGAACAGGATACTTGGAACCTGTCCGACCTCTACAAGAACTTAGAAGAGTATGAAGCAGACATTAAGTTTGTCGAGGACTTGGTTTACAAAATAGTTGCTCTTAAGGGCAGACTTTGTGAAAGCGGAAAGACCTTAAAGGAATACTTTGAAATCACAGAGGTCATGAATCAGAAGTTGGAAAGAATTGCGGGCTACACAATGAGACTTGCTGATCAGGACACAAAGAACACAGATAATCAGGCTTTAAGAATGAAGCTTATGAGCTTATGGACAAAACTTGGAGAAGCAATTGCCTTTGCCGAGCCTGAATTACTTGAAGGACTTTCTGCAAAGAAGGATCAGCTTTATGCAGAAGAGCCCGGTCTTCATGCTTTTGACGTATCAATCTACAACCTCCTTCGTATGAAGGATCACACACTTTCACCTGAGATGGAGAAGCTTCTTGCATCAGCAGGCGAGGTGCTTGGTGGCGCCAGCAACGTTTTCGGTATGTTTGACAATGCAGACCTTGTATTCCCCGAAATTACAGATGATAAGGGCGAGAAGATCCGCATCACTCATGGACGTTATCGTATGCTTCTTGAAAATCCCGATGTTCGCGTAAGACGTGATATGTTCGAGAACTATTACAAGATGTACGAAACATACAAGAACACATTGGCAGCAAACTACCAGAACCTTGTAAAGGGCCATATATTTGTTTCTAAGGCAAGAGGATACGAGTCCAGCCTTGAGCGCGCTGTTTTCGGAAACGATGTTCCCATCAGCGTTTACAAGAACCTTCTCGACGTAGTAAACAAGAACGTAGACAAAATGCATCGCTACATGTCCATTCGTAAGAAAGCATTAAAGATGGACGAGCAGCACATGTACGACCTTTTCATTCCCCTTGTGGAAGATGTGGACAAGAAGATTCCTTTTGAAGAAGCAAAGGAAATCGTTCTCGATGCACTTAAGCCCATGGGCGAAGAATACTGTGCAATAATCAAGCGTGCATTAAGCGAGCGCTGGATTGATATTTACGAGAACGAAGGAAAGCGCAGCGGCGCATATTCTGCAGGTGTTTACGGAGTACACCCCTATGTGCTCTTAAACTATGACGATACACTCGATGCAGTATTCACACTTATTCACGAGTTGGGACATGCAATGCACTCCTACTTCTCATCAGAAGCAAACTCCTGTGTAAATTCCGATTACACAATTTTCGTAGCGGAAGTTGCCTCCACATGCAACGAAGCACTGCTTACACAGGCACTGCTTAAGAAGACAACAGACAAGAAGGAAAGAGCATACATCATCAACCATATGCTTGATGACTTCAGAACAACACTCTACCGCCAGACAATGTTTGCGGAGTTCGAATACAAGACACACGAAATGGCAGAGGCAGGCGAGAGCCTTACAGCAGACTCTCTTTCAAAGCTCTACTATGATCTTAACGTAAAATACTATGGTGACGCAGTAGTAAGCGATCCTCAGATTGCATATGAGTGGTCCAGAATTCCCCACTTCTACTACAACTTCTACGTTTACCAGTATGCTACAGGCTACTCCGCAGCATTGGCACTTTCCAACAGAATTCTCACAGAGGGACAGGCAGCAGTTGATGATTACTTCAAATTCCTTCGCGGCGGCTGCACACTTCCTCCCACAGAACTCCTTAAGATTGCCGGCGTAGATATGACAAAGCCAGAATCAATCCAGAACGCACTCAACATTTTTGAGAACATGATGGACGCTTTCGAAGAGTGTTTAGCTTGACAAAATGATAGTTATGGACTAAAATATCGCGGCAGAAGTTTATGCAACCATAGACAATAAAATCTTTGTCAGAAACGGAGAATGTTAAAATGGCAGATGCAAAAAAGAACTTACTTACTTATGAAGGTCTTAAGAAGCTTGAAGAGGAGCTTGAATACCTCAAGGTAACCAAGCGTAAAGAAATTTCTCAGAAGATCAAGGAAGCAAGAGAACAGGGTGACCTTTCCGAGAACGCAGAATACGATGCAGCAAAAGATGAGCAGCGTGATGTAGAGCTTCGTATCGAAGAGCTTGAGAACATTCTCAAGAATGCAGAAGTTGTTGATGAGGAAGAAGGAAAAGCCGGAAAAGTAAGCATCGGCTGCAAAGTAACCATCCTTGATATTGAATTCAACGAGACAGTAGAGTATAAGGTTGTTGGTTCCACAGAAGCAAACATCCTTAAGGGACTTATCTCCAATGAATCTCCCATCGGTATGGCAATCATGGGCAAGGGCAAGGGCGAAACAGTATCAGTAGATACTCCTGCAGGTCCCGTTGGTTACAAGATTATGAAAGTTGAGAAATAAAAACAATGACCCGGCCATTGAAAAATGACCGGGTTTTTTAATTAAACAAAACGGTTGCTTTCGGCGTCGTAGCTGTAATTAATAGATTTAAGCTTTTCGACGATGTCCTTAGCATCATCCCCAAGGTCGTCCAGAAGGGCGTCCAAAGACGAATACTTATCACGAAGCATAGTATTTACCACAGACAATAAAATCATCGGATCTTTCGGCAGCATATGAACCTCCTTAAAAATTCTTAATGAATGATGGCACATATACAGGACGTTGTCAATGCCGTATTTTTACTTGACTTTACACTGTCTGGTGGCTTATAATTTGCCGAATGAAGTAATATATTACAAGGAGAAAAATGATGGCAGAAAATCAGAACAAGAACCAGAATAATGCACCTCAGCAGGATCTTAATCAGCTGTTAAAGGTGCGCCGCGAAAAGCTTGCCGGTCTTCAGGAAGCAGGCAAGGATCCTTTTGTTATCACAAAGTTTGACCAGACACACCACACATCAGACGTAAAGGAAATTTACACTGAGTACGAAGCAAAAATGCTCGAAGGCTGGAAAGAGCCTTCCGTAGACGGTCTCTCAGAGGAAGAAGCAAAGGAAGCTAAGAAAGCGGACTATAATGCCAAACGTGAACTCCTTGATAAAGAAGCTCCCAAGGTTGCTATCGCAGGACGTCAGATGTTCAAGCGAGTAATGGGTAAGGCAGCATTCTGCAACATCCAGGACCTTAAGGGCAATATCCAGGTTTACGTAGCACGTGACGCAGTAGGCGAAGAGCCCTACGCAGACTTCAAGAAGTCCGATATCGGCGACATCTACGGCATCAAAGGCTTTGCCTTCAGAACAATGACAGGCGAAATTTCCATCCACGCAACAGAAATCACACTTCTCTCCAAGAGCCTCCAGATTCTTCCCGAGAAGTTCCACGGCCTTACAGATACCGACACAAGATACCGTCAGAGATACGTAGACCTTATCATGAACGAAGAATCAAAGGACGTATTCCTTAAGAGATCACAGATTATCCGCGAAATCCGTAACTTCCTTGCAGGAAGAAACTTCATCGAAGTAGAAACACCTATGCTGGTTTCCAACGCCGGCGGTGCAGCAGCAAGACCCTTCGAGACCCACTTCAACGCCCTTGACGAGGACTTCAGACTCCGCATTTCCCTTGAGCTTTACCTCAAAAGACTTATCGTCGGCGGCCTCGAAAGAGTATTCGAAATCGGCCGAGTATTCAGAAACGAAGGCCTTGATACACGCCACAACCCCGAGTTCACACTCATGGAACTCTACCAGGCATACACAGACTACGAAGGCATGATGGAACTCACAGAATCCATGTTCCGCTACCTCGCAGAAAAAGTCCTCGGCACCACAAAATTCAAGTACGGTGAAGTAGAACTCGACTTCGGCAAACCCTTCGAACGCCTCACAATGAACGACGCCATCAAGAAATATGCAGGCATCGACTTCGACACAGTTGACGGCGACGACGCAGCAAAGAAACTTGCCGACGAACACCACATCGAATACGAGAAGTTCCATACAAAGGGCGACATCATCAACCTCTTCTTCGAAGAATACTGCGAAAAGAACCTGGTTCAGCCCACATTCATTATGGACCACCCCCTCGCAATTTCACCCCTCACAAAAAAGAAGCCTTCCGACCCCTCAAAGGTAGAACGCTTTGAACTCTTCATCAACACATGGGAAATGTGCAACGCTTACTCCGAGCTTAACGACCCCATCGACCAGCGCGAACGCTTTGCCGCACAGGACAAGAACGCAGCAGCCGGTGATGAAGAAGCCCAGCACACAGACGAGGACTTCCTCAATGCCCTCGAAATCGGCATGCCCCCTACGGGCGGCATCGGCTACGGAATCGACAGACTCGTAATGCTGCTGACCGACAGCCCCGCAATCAGAGACGTACT
>JAKSRZ010000021.1 GCA_024403375.1 Lachnospiraceae bacterium | reverse complement strand
GCGAACTGAACAAGTAACAAAGGTTCACTCTGCTCCAAGAAACCTGAACAGAACCAAAACAGCTGAACAGAACCAAAACAGAACCTAAAAAGCGAGCCAGACAGCAGCACATCAGCTGCTATCCGGCTCGCCTCTCTATATAAATAACCCTACCAACATAAATTATTCTCTGACAATTCTGAACAACATAAAGTCCATTGAATTGTCATCAACAACATCAATCTTAGCCCAACTCATCTCATTTGTTTCAAGGTCAAAGCCTTCAGAAGAAAAGAACTTGCCATCCTCTTCTTTCCATTTCATTGCGTCATCAGGATCTGAAGAACACATAGCCATCATTCCATCAACAATCTTTGCGTCGCCTGATGCAACGGCTGCGTCGATTTCTTCCTGTGAAATTCCTTCCGGAATCTGAATTAATATTTCAACAAGGTTATCTTCCGTAAATATGATTTTCTGGCCAAAGATGGACATTCGTTCTGCCATACGTTCCTCGGGGTAACCGCTTCTGATAAGGAATGCTTTATATTCTTCTTCATTAAGCCATACGATATTGTCTGCCTCATCACGACCTTTTACCTGTACAACTTTCCATTTTCCCACAATATTCATTTTAAGTTCTCCTTCTTATTTTCACTGTTCCAAGAGTCGCTGTGAAACAATTTTTCTCAATGTCTCGCTCATCTTTCGGTATGTTTTATAGTAGTCTGTACCCGACTCCTTGGGATCACTGTTTCCAAGTCCGTAGTTACTCTTTACTGAAGCAACGGCTCCCTCATATTTCATGATCCAATAAGGATTTTCGTTTACATTATTTTTGAATTTCAAATATATGTCTCTGGGAATCTTAAGAGCCTCCTGCAGCTTCATAAGGAAATTGCAGATGCCTAAAATCACATCATCAGTAGGCTTGTTTTTCATCTGGCAAAGGCCGTTTGCCATATCCAGATACTCATCACAAAGTGTGGCAGCCTCAACAACCTTCAGCTCATTCTTCATGCAATCCTTGTACATCGCAGTCCAGCTGTCCACGGTTTTCATGTTTGCCAGATAGCCGTTTACATTGTGTTTGTTAAATGGATCAACATAAGAATAGAGTACAGGGTATTTTGACTCCATCTTCTTGTCCAGCATATCGTGAAGAACATCTACTCTTGCACCATAGTTTGTTTCGCTTGCGGGTCCCACTTTATTGATGTTAAAGCTGAACGTCTTAAGGAATCCTGCAAATTCTTCAAACTGGCTGAAGCTGTTTTTAATCTCGTATTTCAATGAGCCGTCGACTCCGCCGAATTCAAAGAGGAGTTTTAACAGGCTCATTTTGAATCCGCCTTCCAGACCACCTGACAGCAGGCATACAACCATCCTGCTTACATTTTCAAAAAGTGTGGTGAGTTTCCCCATTTCCTGACAAAAATCGTCACACGCCTTTATATTTCTTATAAAGTTAGCATCACTACCTTCACTGAACCCGCCTGCTGCCATATCAGCCAGGATTTTATGATTTTCATTATAGAAGTCAATAAGGTCACCATATCTGAGTTCTGCCTGCATTGCTTTTGCGGCTTTATGGCCCTTGTCATAGTCACCGCCCTCCAATGCATCCCATATATCCATTGCCCATGCGTTGCAGTTTTTATTGAAATTTTTAGCCTTGGCTCTCAGTATCAGTTCTGTCATATCTTGAAATGACACATTTTCCATCACTTCCACTTTTGCTTCTGCCATAGTTTTATTCCTCCC
Organism: Lachnospiraceae bacterium; assembly: GCA_024403375.1. Taxonomy (GTDB): domain Bacteria; phylum Bacillota; class Clostridia; order Lachnospirales; family Lachnospiraceae; genus RGIG3528. Next base: position 26,012 of record JAKSRZ010000021.1, on the reverse strand, counting down.
TTAGAAACGAACCTCGTATGTATAAATGTACCATCTTCCGCCGCCAATCTTTTTCAAGGTGTGACCTGCAGGGGTACCAAGTTGCTTGCCATTCTTATCAAAAGCCGCTGTATATACAATAGCCTCCTCAACCTTCTCGCCCATAGCCTGCTTCATTTTTGCCATATCTTCATCTGTTAAGAAGAAATTATCATCGCTTTCTTCATCAAAACCGCTTAATACCGTGATTCTGGTTTTGTCTGAGAGAATATTGGCATGTACATACTCATTGTGGAAACGCTCCTGATGGTATTCCCAATGCATATCCAGCATTTCCTTCTGAACCGGTGTTTCCTGTCTCTTAGGCTCAATGCATTCCAGGAAAAGCTTGAAATTCTTTTCTTTAATGGCTGACATATAGATTTCAATAAGCTGTTCAGGATTAACGTCATCCGGCACGGACTTCACAGTATACCAAGCGTCCTTAATAGCCTCAACTTCCTCTTCTCCCACAAACTTTCCTGCATGGCCATCGTACTCCTGTGTGATTGCCATAACATGACCTGGAACGTAAAGTGCAACCGGCTCTACTACCCATGCCATTACAACGGAGCCCACCTTCTTTTCACCGGCTTCGGGAATTTCTCCGGTAAAATCAACAATTTTACCAAGAACGCACCAGTTTCTCACCTCATTCATGGTAGTATCAACCTGATTGCGATAGCGTTTTACCGCCTCATAAGGAGCCAGCCACTGTCTGCCATCAATCTTCAAAAAGTACATACCGGTGGAGCGTTTTCCTGTGTAGATGTACTCACCTGTAGCACCATAGAACTGGTTATCCGGATACATGATTTCGTCAAGAATCACATATTTGCCCATCATGTCCTCAATATCCACAGTCTTATAATCCGGAGTAGGGAATACCTTCTCCAGCATTTCTCCGGCATGCTCTTCGCATATATCCTTCCATGCCTTTTCACTTATTGCAGCATAGCGAGCACGCATCTGTTCTTCATTAACCAGATACTGTGTATACTTGGAATCCACCTCGCTAACATTTCCTGCACCGCCCATTACGCAGCGTCTTGCTCTCTCATAAAAGTCTATTACATCCGGATTCTCAGGAGCGAACTTGTAAAGGACTTTAATTCTTCCTAATGCATCCTCTTTGTTGTAAAACTTGTAGCCTGATGCACCCTGTGCACGAGCAACTTCCTTCTCATACTCTTCCAGATAACGTCTGGTCTGAGCAATTCTCATATTGAGATTGTTGGAATCTACGGTAAAAACTGATGGATCAAATGCCATAATTATGTTCTCCTTTCATCGGGGGTATCCCTTTACCTTATTTCTTTTTGTATATTTCTTCCAAGGTTTTATAATCTTCCTCTCCCATCTCTATTATGAGAGATACAAGTTCATACTCACCTTCTGCATTCTTTCGAACAATCAAGCCCTCATTAAAGTCGTTTGTATTAACGAGGGTAAGCTCGTTCTTGCCATTCTTTTTTCCAAGGAAAAAGTCCTCTCTTGTCTTCTCTCCCTGACTGTTTTTAATTACCATTGCGTACCCGCAATCATGACGTGTGCGGCCTGTTTTTTCCTGTTCCTTTTCCGATTTCTTAATGGTCACTTCCTCACCGAAATCGCTTACATAGGTTCCGGAAATCTCTGCAAGAAGTGAATCCTCTCTCTCATAGTTGTAAGGATAATCGACTCTTCTTAAAACGTGTTCATCGGTTCTACTCATATTGTAGAGGTAAACCTTCATCAAAATAGTGCCATCGTCTCTGACCTCAAAGCCTGAAATGCCTCCGTATTCACGATTGTTTGGTGCAGAAATCAGCTCTCCATAGGATAGGCAGAGCTTTCCGTTACTGTTCACAATTTCTGTTTCCAGTTGTACCATTCCACTTCTGACAATTACTTGATTGCCAAAAATCTCCAGTACATAACCAACGCAGTCCTCAGACCAGTATCCCTCAAGCTTCGAAATATCGGTTACATTTACCAGTTCTGCCCCGATTCGTTCCATTCCGTCGCCATCTAACTTATGATTACGACACCCTGTCAGAGCACTCAATATACTTAACAACCCCATAAATACCAACACCCTCCTCATTCTATTTTCAATCAGGCTCTTCATCAGCATTTATCCCAACCTTCCAGAACACTCTTTATTTCCTCGGCCATAGCCAGATAATATTGATACTCCTGAATCTGCTTCCAGTTGGTAACTCTGTCAACCTTGAATCCATAAGCATAATCCGGCAGATTGTACTCTGTACGGAAAATCAGGTCCTTTAAAGAATTATTGGTATAAAATGCACTCTGATTCTCTATTTCAAACTCGCGTCCCTTATAACCCGTCAGCATCGCTCTGACCGTATCCTTATACTCTGTTACAAGTCTCTCGCCCATATTTCGAATCTGTACCGATCCATTGTTCAACGGAACAGTCATAGATTTAATGAAAGGGTGACCCTTCAGCCTGATTGTTACACTGAACTGAGCCATATATACCATATGTTTAGGATTGTAGCTGACCAGTTTCCCATCCACTGTCTGCTTTTCTTCTCTGGAAGTAACCGTCACATTCACATCAACACCGGCAACTTCCTTAAACATAATCACGTCCGGCTTTTTATCCCTGATCTGATCAATGGATGTAATCACTTTTGCATCCCCGAAGAAACTGTCTGATGTGTCAGGCAAAGCAACAAAATTCCCAAAAATCTCATCAATCAATATACACCCGAACTCACCATATGCACGGCTGACATTAAATCCCTTTGCCAGAATATCCTCGTAAGCTTTTCTTACCCCAAGCTGATTTTGAATCTGTGCAACAGTCGACTCGCTCCTATCCTGAAACCAAACAGAAAGCTTGCCCGCACAACTCTTGCACATGTTTCCGTCCTTTAACTTCCTGTTCCCCAGCATCCCTATCTCTGATCCACAAATACTACAACTTTTCTGTCCAAAAAGACCAGAAAGTACTCCCATACACTTTCCTCCTGTAAATTGTACATAAAACTATACAATAAATTATATAAACACTTTCACTTTTTCAAATCAACAGAATTGTCTATTTATACAATAAAGTTTTTAATATAATCACCACTGTTAACGTGTTTATATAGACTATTCAAAAACCGACACTGGCTACCAGCATAATCAATATGTCCGACTTTTTCTGTAATATCCCAGCGGAATATATGGTAAGCAAATCTTTTGACATATAGCCCAATGACTATTATAATTATTTAGATGCAGAATCTGTCGGCTTGGGCAAGAGAGCCTTTGAGGTGACTCCCCCTTTCATTTCTCTTTCTGCACTTTTTCTATTTATATCGTTTTTCATGATTAATATATTATCTGAAGAAGGTTTGTTATGGGGAACCACATTGTTAATGAAATGAACAGTTTAGAAAGCTGGTGCAGGAAAAACAGTAGAATAGACTTACTAGAGGAATGGGACACTGAAAAAAACATCAATCTTTCTCCTAGTGAAATCTCTTATGGTTCTACTCAAAAAGCATGGTGGTTATGTAAAAAAGGCCATTCATGGCAAGCAGTTATCTCAAATCGAAGAAGCCTACTACTTAACCTCCGAAGAGATTAAGTAATAGGCTTTCACTGCACAGTGTATTTTGTATCATTTAATCCTCGTATGTAATTCAGTTGCTATTTTGAATAACTCATATAACAACCGAAGAGAATCCGAATTATCGAAGTATGTTAACAAATAAACGCTATTTAGGGAACACTTATTCCTTTCACTTCATAATCACAAGCGTTGATCAAATATTCCGAGGTTTATTATAGCGCCCATTCTTCATGTCAAACTTATAACTTGCGATGTCCTTGGGTAATATTTCATTTTCTTTAGCAACTTGCTTTTGTTTTTCCGTCAATTCATAATCTAACTTTGCTCCACAGTATTTACATATATAGAAAGCAGTTCTTTTAAAGAGAATATAGGGATGATATATGGCTTGTACAGGATATCCACAACAAGTTGATTTCCCATCCAAGATATTCTGCTCTCGCTTATGAATCTTTTCTTTCTCTTTATCCTCTGCCCATTTTTTCTGTTGTTCCGCTAACCTATTTTTACTTTCTTCATCTGCATTTATCTGCTTTCCTCTTGCCGCTAATATTACCTCACGTCTTTCATTAGCAATGGGGGGATTATAACTATACTCTTCAATTCTCCCGCCATGCTCAATCATCAGAATACGTTTATTGGGCTCATAATATATAATTCTATTGCGTACTTCATTAGAATATCTCCCCTTAAAGATGATTTGATTTCTTTCCACTAATTCAACCAAAGCTTCATTATATAATATTTTGCCATCTAAATTTACAAATATGTCATATTCACCACCATAGGAATCCTTTGCATGTACGAAATCCATGAGCTCATCACAAGTAAATCTATCTATTAATCTTTCTGATTTTTCTATTTGATTACCCATATCACACATATAAGCCTCCAACACAGACTCTATGCGTTCTTTATAGTTTGTCACATCCTTTTCTAACACGGTAGACCAGTAATCATTAGCCTTTCTTACATGTAAACTCCACTCATGCAAGTTCACATCGTGGTGTTGAATAACTCGTTCAATAATTTTTTCGAGGCGATTATCTGAATAGAATTTGCATAAACCGAGTAAATAACTAATCTCAAGATCATCTGAAATGTTGCTTAATGACATAAGTTTTTGTTCAGCTCGAAAATATTCCTTATGTTCAATGAGTTCATATATTTCTTTTTTGTTAAACTTATAAACCGTTTTTACTTCATTAACCGTAATCTGGCTGTCACAAAATTCGCATCTACAAACTATAGTATTACTTGTAATTGATAAGGTTCCCCCACAATTGGGACATTTTATTGCCTCTGTTAACGCTGAATTCATCTGCCTATAGTCCTCCATTTATTACCAAGATTCTAAAATGGTCTGTGGTTTTATAGTTTTTATTTTAACATATGAAACGTCGCTCCAACTATGTTTAGCGGGAACAATGGACAGCTCAAATGCATAAGCACTATCTCCATTTCTGTCGATGTATCTTTTTATTACTGCGTATGCCATTCCTAACAATTGAAAATCATTTTCAAGATTTCTCATCCCAAAGGCAGAAAAATCTATAGCGTTAGATAATGTTCCATATGTTACACCTGTATTATTAATTTCCGAAACAAAAGCAGTATCAGTAATTTTTCTAGCGAGCTCGTTAATAAGGTCACAATGCTCAAGCAAAAGTTTAGAATAACACTCATAAGCATTATCAAAAAACTCTTGTGTCTTATTTTCCGGATAGACTAAGTCAATCGAAATCCTGCTATCAATCTTTGGATAGTTAATTTTAATTTCTTTCAGTCCGCTAAAATTTGTCCAGAATTTGTAATATATTTCTTCTCTTGAAATCCCCTTTACTAGTTTTTTCTTAATTGGGGTTCCATCGTAACCTCTTACCAAACCTCTTTCTAGGAATTCTTTGTTTTCTTTATCCTTGGATGAATTATAATCAATATGATAATCAATTTTCATGTTTTCGGATGCAAGGAAACCATTAATACCATCTATAAGGGCAATTTTTTCTTCGAATTTTTTGTGTATATCTCTGCCTTGATAAGGAGAAAATCCTCGAAAAATCCCTTCGTATACAAAAACTACGTTTTCTACTATTGTGCCTGTTCCAATAGCTTCATTATCCATAATTGCTTTGTGAGCTTTAGCCTTACAGTATTCATCGAATGGATATTTATGAGAACAGAAAGCACATTCAACAGATTTTCGTAATGTTCCTATTATTTTAACTTTTTTTCCACATTCAGGGCATGCTAATAAATCGCTCATTCTTTTTCCTCTCTTACGATACTAGATTCGCTTTTGCAAATTGATACAAATTTCCCCTTTGCAAAAATGCATCGAAGCTACTAACGACAATAGGATTACATTTTGCCTGGTATCAGACCAGGACCGAATCAATGTCTCCATATATCATGAGGCCTTCATGTTGTTGTCTTGTCTATGGCTTGCGCCATCTGATATAAACGTGATCGCATTTATATGAAGATTCTGTCTTCATTATCAATCTGTGCTGCGATCTGTCCCTCCATAATCTTTTTTAATACTGTGACCTTCTTACAGGTCTGACATTTTTGAATGATATTAGACAAAACCAATGCCTGCGAGTCTCCCGTGATCGGATAAATAATTCCCATACTCTTTCTGCATTTCTTGCAGTGGAAACTAATAGAATCACCCCACTCTGTTATTAAAGAACATATTCTGAAATCATTCTTCCAATAGCACCTAAATCTACCTGCCCTTTAAACTCAAACTGCGCTTTAAACCCGCTTGAAAACATTAAGAAACAATTCTGAATCAAGAAACAGCTCAGCTAATCCTGGTGTCTGAATTGAAAAATACTGAATTTTTGAATAAGGCATTGTACTGAAAGACTTTCTTTTACCTGTAATACCTTGAACATCGATAGCAATGGTTCTCATATTATTCTTATCATATTTTCAGGTTTCCCGTCAAACCAAAAATCTACAATTTGCTTTACCATAAACGGCAAATACTCTTCTTTACTGATAATTGCATGAACATAGGATTGTTTACCAATTCGTTGTGTAGTTACATATGCACCAATCAAATAAAGTCATGTCCCCACCCTAAATAAGTCTATATTTCGTGTTGCATTTCGTGTTGCATTTCGTGTTGCATTTTTTCAAAAAATGTTAGAAATCATCCTATTTATCGAGAATATTTCTAATTATACAGAAATAGCGAAAACCGTCAAACACTGCTGTTTACTTGGTTTCCGCTAGTTTTCTGCATTTGATACGTTTTTAATTATTTATGCGGATAACAGGACTTGAACCTGCGCGTACCTACGAGCGGTGCACATGTAAGAACAAAGCAGCATGTGGAAGCGGCTTTTTGCTTCCGGACATGATGATTGGTTCTTACATGTATAGCGCGACAGCGCGACATGAGCATGAAGCGAAGCGTAATGCGAATGCCGCACCGCTCACCGGTGCGAAGGCTTTACCCTTAAGCCTTGCAGGCTTAAGGGCGTTATCCGTATAGTAAAAGAGAGAGCTTTCGCTCTCCCTTTTACTATGCGGATAACAGGACTTGAACCTGCACGGTCGCCCACCAGAACCTAAATCTGGCGTGTCTGCCAATTCCACCATATCCGCTTACGCAATCGTCAACGTCCACTCCACTTTTTCTCTTCCAAAAATGCCAGGTATTCCTTGGCAGGAAGAGGTTTTGAGAAGTAGAAACCTTGGATAAAGCTTACATCATATTTACACATTTCGTCAAGTTGTTCTTTAGTCTCAATACCCTCGACTACAATCTCAAGATCAAGTTCACGAAGCATCTTGATTGATGAAGACATTATGTGTCGGGCGTTATCTCTCTCGAAGAATGCTTTGGTCATTTCACGGTCGAACTTGACAAATCTTACAGGCATATCCATAACGTAGTTAAGATTTGACTGTCCGGTTCCGAAGTCATCCAGTGAGAAGCTTACACCATACTTTATGAGTTCGTCCATGTTCTTCAGAAGAATTTCTTTTGACTTTAATGATTCAGACTCTGTTATTTCCAAGTTAATCCATGATGGACGAATGTGGCATCTGTCCATTATGCCGATGAAGGAGTCGGCAAGTCCTTCATAAGCGCACTGAACTACAGAGAGATTGACCTCGATATAATCAACATCAAATCTCTCGTTAAGTGCTTCGCTCTGCAAAAATCTGCATACCTGTTCAAACACTATTTCGCCGATTTTTACTATTGTTCCGTTTTTCTCTGCAACCGGAATAAATAATCCCGGAGGCACTATCGATCCGTCTTCGCGTCTGATACGTACCAGAGCCTCTGCTGAATGGCAGTAGCCCTTTTTAACGGAATAAATAGGCTGATAGAAAACTTCGATTCTGTTATTTTCTATGGCATCGCTCAGAATCTCTTCTATCTCAAATTCAGATTCGAATTGTTTTAATAATTCTTCGGTTATAATAACCTGATTTTTCCCCTTCAGCAAAAGGTGTTCTGCACTGTTTATTGCCTGGGAAAGCTTTTCCCAGTTTGAACATATCATTGCATTGGGTACATAAACATACTGCATTGACAGCATTATGTTTTTCTTTTCTCCCCAACCATAATTAAATCTGTCCTGTATAAGATTATAAATGTCCTTTGCGTTATCATCTTCAACAGCAACAATGAATTCAGCGTCCCCAAGCTTGAAAACCTTTGCTCCGCGTATTTCTTCCAAGTATTTGTTTATTTCATTAGCGGTATTTCTGTTTATCGTAATGTTTCCGAATCCTAAAACACCCGAATATGTTGCATAAATAAGTGAAAACTTTTTTCCGGTGAAGTAATGCTGGTCGCAGTATAATGCCAATGCACCTTCATTAAATAATCCGCTGGATCTGCTTAGATTTGCCTCGGGATTTTCAAGGGCAAAGAATATAATTGCCGTTCCCAGTGCTCCGCCAAAGGATACAACTAAAGAAACAGGGAAGAAAAACTGAATTATCGCACTTACAACCCATACAACCACACAAAAGTAATCTGCTCTGAGTCTCTGGTTATTTACATTGTTTTGACTTCTGTGAATAAAGTAAACCATAACCACCAAATTGAATGCTACAATACCGTATGTGGACAATGTTGCAGTTCCTGATGTGTACGGTCCTCTTCCATCCAATACCATTTTTACGGGCAGAATATACAGTGCTACTATTTCCGCTAAAATTGCTGCAGCAACAATACGGACTGTAGTCTTGTACGTTTTCTCGCTTTTGCACATATCAGAGCATATGTATCTTATTCCGAAGCCCGTTACGGCAACGATTGATGCCAGGTATGTTCTGCATTCCAGGTATGCAATTTTTTCCACTATTGTTCCCGGATATCGGCGCGCCATAATAATAACAAATACCGACATTATATCTAAAATCGTGCACACCAGCATGACAATAACAAGCTGAATGCAGTTGTCTCCACTTCTGTGCTTTATTTTTTTTCGCATGAAGTAGAATACCAGCATGGTAACAACAAGGCCCAGTGCGCAAATCTGTGTTAATATGTTTGACCAAAAAAGGCTCATAATTTATTTTCCTCTGGAAAGACCTGTAATACCTGTTCTCGCAATTTCAAGGATCTTATAATCATCAAGCAACTTAATAAATGCATCCAGCTTTTCCTGATCTCCGGTAAGTTCGGCAGTAATCGAATCAGGAGTAACATCGACTATTTTGGCTCTGAATATTTCGGCAATGGAAATAACCGCCTGTCGTTGGTCAGCAGTTGCCCCCACCTTAATAAGTATCAGTTCTCTGTAGACGGATTCACTGGGCATAAGTTCTTTTACTTCCCGCACATCCTCCAGTTTTTCAACCTGCTTTTTAATCTGGTCAAGAATCTGCTCGTCGCCCGTTACAACAACGGTCATTCTTGACCTTTCAGGGTTTTCGGTTACGCCTACGGTAAGGCTGTCAATGTTGTATCCCCTTCTGGAAAACAGGCCGGATACTCGGCTCAATACACCGAAAGTATTCTCCACAAATATGGAAAGAACCATTTTTCTCATGTTTTTCCTCCTCGGAATCAATATCTTCTGATTGCTCTTAAATCGTTAACCGTTTTAATAAGATTTTCTGCCACATAGTCCACTTCGTCTTCAGTATTGAATTCACTGAGGGTAAGACGTATGGAAGAATTTGCTTTCTCGTAGGGCATTCCCATGGCTGTCAGCACATGAGATGGTTCTTGTCGCAGTGCTGTGCAGGCTGACCCTGTTGAACCACAGATTCCTTTAGCTGATAGTCTGATTATAACGCTCTCGCCTTGTACGCCGTCAAAAGAAAAATTGACGTTTCCAGCTGTTCTTTTTTCTCTGTCACCGTTAAGATACGCGTTGTCAAGAGCCCCCAGGACCTTGTCTATAAGACGTTCTCTTAATGCATAAACCTTGGCGGTACTTGCCGTAAGGTTTTCAATTGCTTCTGCAGCAGCCGTTGCCATTCCCACAATTCCTGCCACATTTTCAGTTGCACTGCTGCTGAGCATATCCACTCCAAGCTTTTTCACATCAATTTTCATGTGACAAAAGGACTGTACCGCATCCGTATGAAAGCAGACTTTTTTCTCATGAGCCGCTGCCGCAAGTTCTTCAATATTCTGAATCACTCCCGTCTCATTATTTGCCTGCATAATAGAAGCAAATATGGTTTCCGGCCTTATGGCCCTCTTAAACTCATCAACAGAAATGATTCCGGATTCATCCGGTTTAAGCCATGTAACGGAAAATCCTTCTCGCTCAAGTGCCTTAATTGTATTGATTACGGAAGGATGCTCTGTAAGGGAAGTGATGACATGTGAGCCCTTGCTTCTGTTCATCATACAAAAGCCCCGGATCGCCAGGTTATTACTCTCACTTCCACCTGACGTGAAAATTATTTCATCCCTTTGGGCGTTTAGTAAATTCGCCAGTTTTTCTCTGGACTCTTCAACCGCTCTCCTGGCTTTTCCGGCAGGCAGATATATGCCGGATGGATTGGCAAATTCCTCGCGAAAATAGGGAATCATGGCTGAAAGTGCCGTTTCTCGTAATGCTGTTGTTGCTGCGTTGTCAAAATAAATCATAATTCGTATGGTGTAACCTGGTATACGTAATAGTTAACCCAGTTTGTATACAGAGTATTGGCATGTCCTCTCCACGAAAGAACAGGCTCCTTCTCCGGATCGTTATCAGAATAATAATTCTTTGGTATCTCGGGGTTAATTCCCTTGTCCACGTCTCTTCTGTATTCTTTGTCCAGAGTCACCCTGTCATACTCCGGATGTCCCATTACAAAAACTCTTCTTCCGTCTTCCGACATACAAAGGAATATGCCTGCTTCCTCCGACTCTGCAAGAACGATAAGTTCTGAATTTTTCTTTATTGCATCGTTATCGCTTTCCGTATATCTTGAATGGGGAATTTTGAAAATATCATCAAAGCCACGTACAAGAGGTATTTTTCTGTTCATTACTCTATGCTCGTAGATTCCGGAAAGCTTCTTTTCGAGATTCAGTTTCGGTATGCCGTAATGGAAATAAAGCCCCGCCTGTGCTCCCCAGCAAATATGCAATGTAGAAGTTACATTCTGGTCTGCCCATGTCATAATTTCTTTAAGCTCATCCCAATATGCCACTTCTTCAAATTCCATTAATTCAACAGGTGCACCTGTAATAATCAATCCGTCAAACTTCTGATTTTTTACGTCTTCAAAGGTTAAATAAAAGGTGTCCAGATGACTTGTTGCCGTATTCTTTCCCACGTAGCTTGCCGTTGTAAGGAATGTAAGGTCAATCTGAAGCGGAGTATTTGACAGACTTCTCATGAGCTGAACTTCTGTATCTTCTTTTAATGGCATCAGATTAAGAACAGCAATTTTCAACGGACGAATATCCTGAGACAGTGCTCTCTTTTCATCCATTATGAAGATGTTCTCATTTTCCAGTACCTTTTTTGCCGGAAGTTCACTCTGTACTTTAATAGGCATTATGCTTCATTCTCCTTAAGTTTCATAAATTCTTCTTCGGTAATGATCTTTACTCCCAGTTCTTTGGCTGTCTTGTTCTTTGTAGAGTTGGACATAGAGTCATTATTTATGAGATAATCTGTGTTTTTTGTTACTGACCCGGTTACTTTTCCGCCAAGGGCCTCAATAAGATTTTTCAGTTCATTTCTGTTCTTAAACAGTGCAACCGATCCTGTTATAACGAACGTCAGTCCGCTTAATACGGCAGCATTTTCGTCAGTTTCAACCTTTTCAAGAACAATTTCTCCAAGCAGATTATTCAATTCTGCAATATTTTCCGGTCTCTTGAAAAATTCCACATAATCTCTTGCTGTTACGTCACCGACTCCGTCAATTTCCAGAAGTTCTTCCTCTGTAGCTCCGGTAATGAGTGACATATCATAGTTAAAGTGCTTACAGATCAGTTTAGCCGTTGCTGTGCCGATGTTTGGCACTCCGATAGCCGCAAGGACACGAGCCGCGTCTGTATGACGAGCCTTGTCCGCAGCATTAATTATGTTTTCATAGGACTTCTCTCCGAAGCCCTCCATGGAAACAATTTTTTCTTTATGTGAAGCTAATCTGAAGAAATCTGCGGGCTCATGAAGAATACCCTCGTTGACCCAATTTTCAAAGGTGCTTTCCGAGAGTCCGTCTATATTCATGCAGTTTCGACTTACAAATAGTGTAAAGCCTTTTATTTTCTTAGCAGCACAGTTGGGATTATCACAAAGTAATACTCTCACTCCGTCCTCATCCTGAATTCGGGTTGCCAAGCCACAGACAGGACACACAGCAGGCGGTACGCACCCGCCCTTTCTGGTATAATTCTCTGAAATCTGTGGGATAATCATATTGGCTTTATATACATCAAGCTCGTCCCCTATACCAAGCTGAAGGCCTTCCATAATGCTTACGTTATGAAGGCTTGCCCTTGATACTGTTGTTCCCTCCAGCTCCACAGGCTCAAATATCGCCACGGGATTTATCAGGCCTGTACGTGATGCACTCCATTCAATATCAATCAGGTGAGTTCTTGCCGTTTCATCCTGCCACTTAAAAGCAATGGAGTCCCTGGGGAATTTGGCTGTTCTTCCAAGAGACACCGAATACTCCAGATTATCGTAGCTTAATACAAGGCCGTCCGAAGGGAAGTCGTTCTTTGCCACCTGATTCTTAAAGTAGCCAAATACTTCCTCAAAATTGTCTTTCTTGATAAGTCGCTGCTCGACACAGGTAAATCCCATCTCTCTTAACCAGTCGAAGCCTTCATGACGAGTCTTGAACCCCATATCAGGATTTGTGGAAATAAGTCCGAACACATAAAGCTGAACATTTCTTTCTGCTGTTATAGCATTGTTCAGCTGGCGTACACTGCCGGAGCAAAGGTTTCTGGGATTCTTATACTTACTCTCCGCATCAGTTATCTCTGAGTTGATTCTTTCAAATTCAGAGTATGTAATAATGGCCTCACCTCTTATAACAAGTTCCCCTGTATAAGGAATTCTTAACGGAACATTTTTGTACACTCTTGCATTATTGGTAATGATTTCTCCAACCTCACCATTACCGCGTGTTACTGCCTTCACAAGCTCTCCGTTATTATATGTGAGAACATTCGTAAGTCCGTCCATTTTCCAGGAAAGCAGTGCCTCCTGCTCTCCTATGAAGCTTTTAAGCACCTCCGGCTCCTTCGTTTTATCCAAAGAAAGCATAGGGGACGCATGTCTTTCCTTTGGCAGTTCGGAAATAACCTCATAGCCTACCTTCTGCGTAGGACTGTTTGACTGAACGTATCCGGTTTCCTTCTCCAAAGATAGCAGCTCATCATACAACTTGTCATATTCAAAGTTGCTCATGATTTCCCTGTCCTCCTGCTCGTAAACACGAGCGGCCTCAGAGAGTGTTGTAACAAGTTCTTTTATTCTTTCAATTTTTTCTTTTTCGCTCATTTGGCATCCTTTGCCGCAAGTTTTGTGGACTTGGCCAGAATTGTTTTAAGTTGGTCTCTCTCGGCGGCAGTCAGATTTCTGTAGCCTCCCACCTTAAGATGTCCCAGATTAATGTGCATGATTCTTACTCGTTTAAGTGAAACGACTCTGTAGTCAAAATATTCACACATTCGTCTTATCTGTCTGTTAAGCCCCTGAGTGAGGATAATCTTAAAGGAGCATTTACCGGTAGGCTCGATTTTGCATCGCTTTGTCACTGTGTCAAGAATCGGCACTCCTCCCGCCATACCTTTAAGGAATTCGGGGGTTATCGGCTTGTTGACCGTAACCTCATATTCCTTTTCGTGGTTATTTCCTGCTCTTAATATCTTATTAACGATATCTCCATCATTTGTAAGCAAAAGAAGCCCTTCAGAGTCTTTATCAAGGCGTCCGATGGGATAAATTCTTTTGGGATACTTTATGTAGTCGATAACATTGTCTTTTTCTCTGCGATCCGTTGTGCAGACAATTCCCACAGGTTTATAGAAAGCAATAAGTACCTGCTCCTCATCTCTTGAGATGTCCTTGCCGTTAACCACAACCTTCTGTCCCGGCTGCACCTTTGTTCCGTTTTCCGCACGAACCCCGTCCACAAGCACCTTTCCTGCTTCTACGAGTCTGTCCGCTTCGCGTCTGGAACATATTCCGGAATCACTCAAATATTTGTTTATTCTTATCCCTGCATCAAGCTCGGGAGTCTCAAATTTTTTGTTCACCATAGCCATTCAATTATAGCAAATCAATATTCTTTATTTCAAGTAATTAAGTATTAAAACATCATTGATTATAGTATTTCAATTTAGTATAATAACTATATATTGTGTTTTTTCATCTTATTTGTCACTGTAACTCAGCGGATAGAGTGCTTGCCTCCGAAGCAAGTGGCCGTCGGTTCGATTCCGATCAGTGACATTCGGTACTGATTATACTTTTATCAGTTCCACTTTTCGTCAACGTATATCAACTTCAGGTAACCTACATGTTAAGACGCTTTTTCAAACTGAACATTTTAGCGATATGCACACTTATGCTTTGTGCCTGTGGAAAGGATAAGGCCCAGCCGCCTGCTGATCCTACACCGCAAGTCACAGCCACCAGCACCCCATCGCCCACTCCCACCAAATCTCCTCTTGATTTATGTCTCGAAGCACCTTTGGTAGACGGTGATGGTACCACTGTGCGTGATTATTCTGTTCAATATATAACATCATTATACAAGAGAGACAGGGAAACACTTTCCCATCTTCTTCCGGAAGATCTGTTGCCTTCCGAGGAAGAACTTGCCTCTTATCCCTCCGTAAACGGTTCTGTATCAAACGTTTCGGTGCGCTACAAAAAAGGACTTAACGAGGTTGACTTTTTCGTTTATGCAACATATGATCTGACCGCGGAAGGTTATTCAGGCAGTGTCCCCTGCCTTTTGGAATTTGGTATTTCCCTTGATAACAGCAAATGCACCATTTATCCAAACGCTACCGATAGTGAAGTTGATAATGCAATGCTTCTGTCCAGAAAGAATCCGGATGTCCGCGATTTTTATATAAAATCCAGAATCAATCAGTATATATATTCCGTACTGGTTGGTCAGGAGGATTTGTTCGATCAGGTCATTACCGATTCAGAATATGTAAATTTTGATAATCTGCATAGTTATACTCAGATGATTGATTCCTATGAAAAGCTTGATTATCATACCTTTGATGCTCCTGCCGAGGTTGAAGATATTGATTGTCTCGTGCTGGTTTGTGAGCAGATGAATTTCATAAACATCAACACTCCCGCTCCCGGTGCAACTGAGTATTTGCTGGCATTGGATGATAACAATATTCCGTATGTTTTCATCGGAGTTACATCAGATGCCGCAGATTCCTTCAGAGATGAGATTCGCCTTTCTCAGCGTTACAATTCAATCATCTCCGAAGTCTCTGCATCACTTATTTCCGCCCTGGAATCCGATTCGGAGCTGGCGGCGTTTTATAAAAAGCTTTATTCCGACAACTGATCAGGCCACTTTGGTTATTGTATAAGTAAGTGAATTATAGTAGTAGATACTGTCCGAAAGCTTATCGGTAGTGTCTACTACTGTTTTGTTTATGTCCACAACCATGTTCTTAAGTTCTTCGGCGCTGCTGCATCCATAATCTGTCAGTAAAATCAGTTCGTGCACGCTTGAAGGCAGTATGTAAAAGTTTCGTCCGATTTTATCCGCCACATCCTTCATTACGTTTTCATACATAATCCAGACTGCTCCAAACCTTCCGTCATCGTTTGTCAGAACAAAAATGCCATGTCCGTCATAGTCTTCCGAATCGTCAGCCAGCAGATTTCTTGTTCCGCTCACCTGCGGTATGTTCTCGACCACCTCCTCCAGGCTGTACAACACCGGTTTGAACATTCGTCCGGTATTCTTTTTTGCGATTTCAAATAGATTCTTCTCGCTATCCTCATCAGCAAAATCTATGCTGAAGCAGGGGAACGTGACTGTGTGATTCTTCATATTCACCCGTTTTCTGTAGGTCACCAGCATATCCATATATAAGTCATGGGGAATAATATCCAAGGCTCCGTTTTCCATATTTTCGGGATTACTGAAGCACAAAAAGACATCGTCCAAAATAGACGTTTTATTATACATATTTAGTTCTCCTTATTTGGGTTTCGCCTATGCCATTAGGCAGAAAAAATAAGAAAATCGAAGAAAAAATGAAGTGACTATATAGTAGCAAAAACGTGCTATAAAAGCAATGCTTTTCTCCAATTGAGAAAAAACAGTCCCTTTACGACTAAGTGATTTTCATTTAGCCGTTTGGGGACTGTAGTTTTATATTTATGACTGAAGCAGATTAAGAATTCCCTCCGGATTGCTGTTTGCCCTTGCCAGCATGGACTGGCCTGCCTCAGAAAGAACATTTGTTCTGCTTAAGCTTACCATTTCTTTTGACATGTCAGCATCTCTTATCTGAGATTCCGCTGCCTGAAGGTTTTCGGCTCCGGTACCGAGGTTCAGAATTGTGTGTTCCAATCTGTTCTGTACAGCACCAAGTTCCGCTCTCTGCTTTGAAACCTTACTTATTGCATAATCTATTCTTGCGATGCTTTGTTGTGCTCCGGTCTGTGTGGAAATATTAACCTTGGATTCTGCAATTCCAAGGGCCTTGGTGGACATATCACCAATAGAAAAGCTCATGGTCTGTCCTTCATTTGCCCCAACCTGAAGTATGACTCCTGTTCCATTGCCCCCGGCAATATCATAATTCGGGTCTCCCAGGAAAGCATCATCGTCTCCGATGCCATCGCCTCTGACAGCTCCGTACAAGTTTGTAAGGCCTGCTTGGGGAACAGCAATAAACGGTTTCCCCATATACAAATACGGCAATGTAGTTTCAGTATAGGTACCGCCCAATGCAATTGCTGCCGGCGGAACATCCGCGTTGTATGTGGCTGAGATGTTGGTTGCCTTTGTTATAAATAAGGTATCAGGCTCATCCGGATCGGCACTTATTAATTCCACATCCAGATCAAATCCGGCCTGTCTGAACAGTTTCTCTAGGTCTTCTTCAGTATATTCGGTACCCGCTGCAATGGAAAGGCTTAATTCAAAAGGTGCTTCTGCAGGATCAAATGCATGTCCATAGTTTGGTGTTCCGTATTCTGTTTTATTTGCCTTAAGTATTTTTACACTTTCGTTTCCGGGTTTAGCCAACGTATCCATATGTATCTGCATTGCAACTTCGTAGCCATATCTGTTGGACTTAAGCTTAATTACGTTGGCACCTATGTACTCCCCTTGGTCCGTATTGGGATCAAACAGTCTCATATAGCCACTTTCCGTCTTGACACCAGCCTTCGTAGGACTGTAATAGAAGCTTAAATTCGGGCAGTCCGCAGGTTTATTTGCTGCATTGGAAATAGCTTCCGACAGTGCTCTTGCCTTCTGTAAATCATATCCCGTTAAAATATTATATACATTTATTTCCGTGTTACTTACCCACTCCGCTCTCATTGGACCTCCATCCAATTTTGCATCCAGTGTAATCGGCTTGTCACACACAATAGTAACTGATGTATTGTCAAGAACAGAACCTCCGCCCCATACAACGTTTGAACTCCCGGAGATATTCTGACTCATTACGGCTCCGGTAGTAAATGAGCCCTTTCTAAGATTTACTGTCAGTTCAGGAATTGCGGAAGTTGCAGTAGAGTCTTCCTTCCTGGCATTTTTAATCAGGTTGTCAATATCTGCCTGAGAATATGTATGGTTTGCCGCAAGTGTGAGGTGTAAGAAATCCGATGTAGAAGTCCTTTGCCTTTCTTCACACCATACAGCTGATTCAGCCCCGGGCTGAGCTGTGGTGGAAATGCGAACAGATACTTCGGGAACGTTGGAAGATATAAATGCTTCCAATTCCGGGTTATATGCTCCAAATTTCGGGCCGGAAGCCGTCATACTTCCGCTTTCGCTTCCAAGTGTGCCGTCAAGAAGCGGCATGGTGTTAAATTCTGTGTCTGTTGATATTCTGTCAACTTCTTCCTGAAGTTGTTCTATTTCGTCCTGAAGATTTGCTCTGTCGGAATCTGTCTCAGTTCCGTTGGCAGCCTGCACTGCAAGTTCACGCATTCTCTGAAGCATTGCATGAGTCTCCGATAAGGCTCCCTCTGCAGTCTGAATCATTGAGATGCCATCCTGAGCATTTGCGGTTGCTCTGTTTAAGCCTCTGATCTGGCTTCTCATTTTTTCAGATATGGCAAGTCCCGCAGCATCATCAGCTGCTCTGTTGATTCTGTAGCCTGAAGAAAGGCGTTCGGTAGCATTGGCACGCTGAGCAGAATTAATATTCAGTTGTCGCTGCACATTCATTGCTGAAATGTTGTGCTGAACAATCATTGCCATTTCTGATAATCCTTCCTTATTTCCGACCTGCAAAATCTTTCATTCTGTTTATCGGCATTCTTTTTCAAAGGATTAACAATTTTCAATTGTTTGTTTATTTTTCTGCGGGCTTACTGATTATTACTTTACCATCTGCCTGTTCTATGCGAACTTTGTTCCCTGTAATATTCATCCCTTTAAGGATTTCCTTTGGTATCTGTACTCTTCCCGCCTTGTCCAGTATCGCATATTCGTCCTGAGTATCCTCAAGACGCCAGTCTATATTGGCTTCCTTTAGTCTGTCAGCATAGGATTCTCTTAAAATTCGTTCACTGGAAATTTTTCCGTCCCTTATTGCCACCACTCTTCTTACCTTTTTTGAAAGTGCTGTATCATGAGTAACAATAAGTATTGTCTGCCCATCCTTGTTAAGTTCGGTAAAAATATCAAAAATGGTGTTGGCTGTTTTCTGATCCACGTTTCCGGTAGGCTCGTCCGCCAGAAGCAGTTTCGGGCTGTTTGCAAGGGCAATAGCGATTGCCACTCTCTGCTGCTCACCTCCGGAAAGCATATTCATTTTGCTCTTTTTTCTTGCAGATAAGCCGACTCTGTCAAGCAGTTCCAGTGCCCTGTCCCTTTTGTGCCTGCTGTTTGCAAGCTGCATGGGAAACATAATGTTTTCCAGCACGGTAAGATGTGGCAGCAGATTTCTTGCGTTATTCTGCCACACAAATCCAACCGTATCTCTCTTGTACAATACCAGGTCATGAGCACTCATGGTAAACAGGTTTCGGCCGTCCACAAAAAGCTTCCCGGCACTTGGTCTGTCCAGTCCGCCAATCATATTCAAAAAAGTTGTCTTGCCGCTTCCGGAATTTCCGATAAGTGCGGTCAGTTCGCCCTTTTCCACGGTAAGATCCAGCCCCTGCAGTGCCAGAACTTCCGTTTCTTTTGTTTTATATATTTTAACAAGGCCATCGGCCTGAATCATGTTCTCCACCGCAGCCTCCTTACTGTATTTCCGAATCCTGCCCGGACTTTATGTTTATGCAACGTCCACCCTCGAGCTCGATAATGTAATCTCCCGCATCCATAAGTCCTACATCATGAGTAGTCATTATTACCGTAATTCCTTCTTTTCTGGTCAGTTCCTTCAGTACCCTGGTTACTTCCGCTGCCATCATACTGTCCAGTTCCGCAGTTGGTTCATCTGCCAGAATAATGCGGGGCTGATGTGCCATAGCCCTTGCAATTGCCACTCTTTGCTGTTCTCCTCCGGACATTTCTGCGGGATAGTGATTCATTCTGTTCCCCAGTCCCACTGTTTTAAGGCATTCTTCCGCTCTTTTTTTGCGGTTTTTTCTGATGCCTGCCATTCGAAGCGAAAACTCAACATTCTGATATGCGGTAAGTGAAGGGATTAAAGATACCGACTGGAACACAAAGCCCATCTGCGTGCGTCTCACGTCATCTTTTTTTCTTTCCGAAAGATCATTAAGACTTTTTCCATCTATAATCACCTCGCCTGAAGTAGGATCATCCAAGGCACCGATTATGTTCAGCAGGGTTGTCTTTCCCGAACCGGAATGGCCTTTAAGAATAGTTAATGTGCTTTCCGGAACCTGTGCGTTTATGTCTGATAGAGCTGTAAATTCTCCTCCCGGAGTTTTGAACACTCTCCCCACGTTACGAATCTCTATTACATTTTTGATGTTTTCACTCATAATCATTCCTCACCAAGTTTTAAGGCCTTCGCAACGTTCATATGTCTTACAATAAGCATAAGCACAAGGAGACATACAACTACCACCCCGATAATAACACCATACAGCTTAAGAAGATCATCTCCTCCGCTGATAAGTTTCATGGGAAGTACCTGATTTGATGCTGAGTACGCCGCCTGTAATACCGGCACAAAGAGGTCCGATGTGATTTTTCCGATAATTATTCCGGAAGCAATCGCAAACCCTCCTGCAAATATCTGTTCGTTTATAAGCAGGTGGAACACCTCACTTTTATGCATACCGCCTGCCCTGAGTATTCCGAAAACCATCTCTCTTGAGCGTATAAACATTATCCAATAAATGAGATAGCCCGCACCGCAAAGAAGCATGGTAATCAGATATCCCATAGTCAGTATTCCGTTCGTTCCCTGAAGGAGAGGATCCTTGGAAACTGCCTCCAGCATGGCATTTCTGTCCGTAAATTTCAGGAGCTGAATATTGTTGTCCTTGACCCAGGCATAAAACTCCGAAGAGTCAAAGCCCTCCCTAAGTTTCATCCAGACCTCATACTGAATGAGTCCCCACTGTCTGTTTAACAGGCCGAAGTGAGTGACACTCATGTACTGAGACTCTGTATAAAGGTTACCCACTTCATCAGAATAGCTTACAGTGGGCGTGAAGCCGGGCCAATAATCAAAGAAATCAAGAATCTGGCAATACATTGTCTTTCCTTCACTGTTCTGGAAGGTAATATTGTCACCAATGCTCATGCCTCTTTCGTCTCTGAAGGATGAGGATACTATTGCACCTCTTTCCGAAACTGCCAGCTCATTAAGATATTCTCTGAAGTCCTTCTCCGTAAGCCCCACAAGGTCGGTAGTATTTCCAAATTCCTTTGTGTTGATTCCGAGAAGCGTAACGTTTATGTTCTTTCCCTTGTCGCCCATCACGGAAGCCTTGTCGTCGTATATTACTTTAGTACAGTTTTCTACGGATTTCAGTTCTGCAAATCTTCCAAAGTCAGGCTCAAACAGTCTGAACTCCTCACCGCTGTCTTCCACGGCATAGGCATTGTTTTTCCATACTTCCTTACAAATCAGGTCCGCACCTGCCAGATACTCCGCATCAGCTTCCGCATTGGCAAGAATCGTTCTGGCAATGCCGGAGTGAAGCATTCCAAGTGAAATCGAAAGGATCATAAACAGTATAATGAACTGTTCTTTTCTGCCATTTTTCTTGTTTTCCATAAAGGAAATGTAGCTTGCCGGACGCCAGAAACGTTTTCCGATAAGGTAAATCAGTGATATAAGCAGTGGCTGGAGTCGAATGAACAGTAGTCCCATTCCCACAAGCATAAGGGAAGAGCTTATGTAGACAATGGGGTCCATAGACTGTCCTCTCAGCACATCCTCTGCCAGTCCTGTATCTGATTTTGTTGCTATGTAATAGCCATATATGGACAGTGCCAGCAAAATAATGTCAAGGAAACACTTTTCCCACCAGGAATGGCGTCTTTCCGCCTTTTTCTGCTTAAGCTTTACTATACTTACCCTGCTGTGCTTAATCGCCGGCAAGGTGAGAATAATAATGCAAAACAGTGCTGCCGCACCCGCATATATCAAAACGTCATCCGTATATCTCACCACAAGTCTTCTTGATGTGGAGAATTCCATGAAGCTTCTCGTGGCTCCCAGTATCTCTGCAAAGATTTTGCCGAGAGGTAGCCCCGCTGCCGCTC
This sequence comes from Lachnospiraceae bacterium, assembly GCA_024403375.1. Taxonomy (GTDB): domain Bacteria; phylum Bacillota; class Clostridia; order Lachnospirales; family Lachnospiraceae; genus RGIG3528. The sequence goes on along the minus strand of JAKSRZ010000021.1, from coordinate 4,087 downwards.
CGACTGCACACAAGAAGACATTCTGATACAAATACATTCTGAATATCTGGCCTGTGGAGCTTCCTCTGCTTTTCATTACAGAAATTTCATTGCTTTCCATCTCATACAGTTGTCCTGCGACCATGAAAATAAAGGCTCCCACAAGGAACAGTACAGGAATCATAAGCATAAACAGGGTAGCTTCCGTTCTTGTTTTCTTAGCGTTAAAGGAATCCAGTATAGACAGATACGTAGGTGTCTGGAAGCTTTGTGCGTATTTGCTTTCGTTCATCATGTAGACTGTTTTCTCGTAAAGCTTATCCACGCACTTGGCATCCAGCCGAGAGTAATCAAACATCAGATTATATATAGCAGTTATGGCATAAGCCGATACAGAATTCTCCATAAAGGCATCTTTAAACAGTTCTTCCTTTATGAGGAGCTGGGATTTCGAATTCTGCGGCACCATCTGCCAAAAATAATCATTGGAATCCGCGGGAGTATATACTCCCACAATCTTTATTCTGTAGTTCTTTCCCTCAGCCGTTTTCAGTCTTGTTGTCAGCACCTCTCCGACGATAAACTTACAGTCTACCATTGTGTCCTCGTTAATCAGTGCCTCTATTTCCCCTTCATCTGTGTATCCGTCTTCTGAAAAGCCTTCTCCCGAAAGGACTTTTATGTGGTTCTCCAGATTAGAATAAAATCCCACACGAACGCCAAGGTCATTTATTTCAATTCGTCCTAATGTGGAGGTAACACCTGTACTTCCCAGATTATAAAACTTTACAAGTTCCTTTTCCGTTACGCCCATTTCGGCAAAGAGATTTTCTGCGGTTTTCTCTGCTTCAAGAACGGACTCAATTCCGTCTTTCTGACCGGCAACAACATTAAATCTGGCACTTGCGGGCCACTTTCCGCTTTCTGCCAGTTCTTTTCTGAATTCATCCTGAAGCATCCGGTTAAGTGCTGCCGTTTTGTACATGGGAAAGCTTGCAACGGAAGCTATAAGGAGAACGATTCCCACAAGCAGGCACAGGGTCATCCATTTATTGGCACGAAGCTTTTGAAACATTACTTTAAGCATACCGTCTCCCCTTCTTTTAAGCCCTCCAGGCAGTAATAATAGTTCTTATCGCTTCCAAGGCAGAGGAAGCATTGTTTTCGTATTGTACCGTCCTCTGCCACAATATTTACGGAGTAGTTGCCGCTGTATACTGTAACTGCTCCCTTGGGAACCGCAAGCACGTTTGTGTATTGTGATGAGGAAAATGATACGCTTATTCCTGCTCTTCCCATTCCGCTTCGCTGTGCCCTCATAATCTGCTGGGCATCTTCGTCACTTATCTGGATAAGCTGATAATCAGCTTTAAGCGTCGTGGCGTTTGCGTTCTTTCCAAGGTTTATTACTCTGCCCTTCGCCTCGCTCTGCTTTCTGTCAGTATTGGTGTAGGTGATTGTCACTTCGTTTCCGAGGTAAAGTCCCGTTAAGTTTCTGACAGTAACGTAGCAGTTCTGAGCATCTGTTATCTGTACCAGGGTTGCGCCGTATTTTATAGTATCCCCGGGCTTATGTTCGGTAATTCCCACAACTATGCCGGCTTTGTCCGCAGTAATTGTCTTTGCATTGTAACAGTCCAGCAGTGCTTCAACTTTTGCCGAAAGTTCGTTTATACTTTCTTCGGAAGCATTTCGTTCTTTTGCTCTTTGAAGCTGTAGCTGAAGGCGTTCCAGCTCCACGTCATCACCCACAACATAAATTTCGCAGATCACATCTCCCTTTTCTACACTGTCAAATAAGTCCACAACGTATTTAGTAATGTATACCGCTCCGTTTTTTATATTGCATGTGATGTTTTCTGATTTGGGCCAGAAGAAATAGCCTCTGTCCTTGCCCTCCGAGGTTGTATTGGCGTTTGCGACAGTTCCCCTTTTCCCTGTATCATTTTCTGCTTCGCTTTCCGCGATTTTTTCGCCTTCAGAAAGTCCCGCAATTATTTCGGTAAAATAGCCGTCACTGATTCCTGTCGTTAAATATCTCTTTTCTTGATTTGCATCGTTCTGAACATAAACGTATGAGCCTGATGAATCATTTTTTATAAGCTCCGTGGAAATACTTATCGCGTTCTCAACATGGTTCTTCATAAGTACAAAAACACAAGTATCGCCAACGTTAATATCATTTCCCGGATCAATAATTCTGAAAAGTGACTTATTCTTTTCTTCACAGGCAAGGTTCTCACAGGAATATCGTTTCCCCTTTGAAAGAACATAGAATTCTTCTGAAGCCCGCAAATCCGCTGCTTTGAAAAAGTCAGTATATATAAGCTTCTGACTCATGTCAGAAACAGCAACCACCGCAGTACCCTTCTTTGTGGAGTTTGTACTGTTGGCTATTGCTGAAACCAGTCCTGAAATGTCTGTCTTAAGTATATTCTTTTCCAGCTCCGCTTTAAGCAGGTCAGCCTTTTTAGTCTTGTAAGCATAATCAAGTTCAAAAAGTTCCAGTTTCATATCCAGTTCTTTTTTCACCTTTGCATCACCTGATGATAAATAGGCTTCCTTCAGGCTTTCAATTTCTGTTGCCTGCTTTTCCAGCTCGCTTTCAATATTTTCAATTTCTTTTTCTATGTGATTATCCGATACGGCCAGAATATCTCCTGCTTTTACTTCACTTCCGGGAAGCACCCTGTATTCAATGCTTCTCACATCTTCCGTAAATGCATACTCTTCTGTTAACGGCGTAACGGTATATGTCCCAAGAACTGCATTATAGATATTTCGTTTTGCCGCAGTTTCTGCCGTACTTTCAAATACCACAGGCGTCGTCAGCTCAATAAGTTCTCTCGTTACCTGTTTTTCTTCACTGAGAAAGGAGCTGCCGCAGCCCCCTGTCAGTATGGATGTTGCCATTAAAACGATGGCACTGTATAAGTATCTCTTTTTCATTTTAGCAATACCATCTCCCCTTCATTAAGGCCTGAAACAATTTCAACGCCATCGTCCCCATAAAGTCCCACAGTCACCCACTTGACCGTACGCACCTGATTTTCATCAAGAACATAGACAAAGGCCTTATCCGTTGCCTCATGTATCGCCTTTGCCGGAAGCTTAAGTACATCCTTCTTTTCGTCCATTACTACAGTTATATACCCTGTAGTACCAACCTTGATTTCCGTATCTGCATAGTCCGGAGAAAGCTCATAATACAGCTTGTTTCCCCACTCTTCCGTATTGTACGGAATCAGTTCATAATGACCTGCCGCCGTGCCAATATTGATTTTCATAGGCACGTTTTTATCAGGAGAAAGGTAATCGGTGTACTTATTTTTTGACACTGTGAAAATGCAGCTGTCAGTGTCAACTATTGTCATTACTCTTTCATTTTCAGCCGATGTACTTCCGAGAAGTCCGTTTTTAATCCACGTCACAATACCGTCCGCCTCAGCATAAATTCTGCAATCTTTAAGCTCCTGCTGCATTTTTTCCAGAGAAAGGTTGTCTATATAAATCTTGTCCTCCAGATCTTCCCTCTTTACTTTCTCTTTCTCGTCCGTATATTTCAAAAGAATTTTATTTCGCTCGATATTGTAGGTCAGTTCTTCTATTCTGTCCTCCAGGCCTTCTTCCCCCAACATAATGAGCAGTTGTCCCTTTTGAACCTTTTCCTGATTAGCCACACATATTTTAGTCACCAGTTTTCCTGCATTTGGAATTATAACGGTAGTCTCCTCGCTCTGCTGAAAAGTACAGCTGACTGATTTTGAAAGGCGTAAGTCAGTTCTTTTTACTACTGCAGTCGAATACTTGGCAGGCTCCCTTTCAGGCACAACAATAACGGCGGGCTCATTTTCCAAAGGCACGCCGCAACCTGCAAAAAGACAAGCAGCACATAATATAGAAATCAGATGTTTTATTCGCATTTTTGTATACCCCTATACGCATCTTCTATTATTTCATAACAATTTTCCCATAACTGACAGTAACACTCAATAATCATTTTAATGATAGGTCGGATTTTCAGGCCAAAAAATCCGTTTGCTCGGAACCGCTTCGGCATCTCGAAAGCTTTCGCTTTCTCGATGTCCGTTTGCTCGGAACCGCTTCG
>JAKSRZ010000020.1 GCA_024403375.1 Lachnospiraceae bacterium | reverse complement strand
TTTTGATGTTTTAAACCTGGAACAAGGGCAGGTTGTAACAGCACTTATTGATTCTGTAGTACATTCTTACTACTTCTCTCTGTGTTCCGGGGTAATAAGTGCTAAGATTCTTCTCAATAAGAATCTCGGCCTCCGTACTCTTTCCGTGCTTTTCGAAAATCCCATCGGATTTGTTGTTAATATAAAAGAACACGCCAAGAACAATAATCGCCACTGCAAGAAGACCGGCTATAAGCTTTCCAAGATTTTTTTTCATTATGCTTCCTCCGTATTTTCTTCATCACAAAAACGAAGCACCTTTTTCTGACCATCAGTTGCACATACTGTTCCGGGAAATACGCTTTGAGCCATCTTCAGATATTCTTTTGGTCTCGTCATGGATGGGCTGTAGTGAGTGAGCCAAAGTTCTGAGGCCTCAGCTGCTCTGGCCATTTCGCATGCCTCCCGTATAGTCATATGTTTTTTCTTCACGGCATCCTCATGTTTTTCAGGATCGCCGTACATACCTTCACATATAAATAAATCGGACAATTTTGCGTGATTTATTATACTCTGAGTCGGGCGCGAATCTGTGCAATAGGTTACCTGCAGTCCCTTTCTTGCAGGTCCCAGCACCATGTCAGGTGTAAACACCTTACCATCAGCCTCAATAATCTCGCCCTTTTGGAGTCTGTTCCACATCTTTAACGGGATTCCTTGTTCTTTTGCACGCTCCGCATCAAACTTTCCTGCACGCTTAACCTCCAGAGAATACCCGTAACAGATTACATTGTGATTAACCTTAAACGCAGAAATTTCAAAGCCTTCCAGAAGCAGAACCTTTTCAGGTTCGTCCAGCTCTATGTATTCCAGTTGAAACGGCAATTCCGGGGCAATAATTCTTAACGCTCCGACCACGCGTTCCAAGCCCTTGGGTCCCACCAAAGTAACCGGCTCTGTTCTGTCTGCATTTCCCATAGAAAGCAAAAGTCCCGGCAGACCACTTATGTGATCACCATGGAAATGAGTAAAAAGAATTACATCAATATCATGAAAACTAAGTCCGGCCTCTCTTATTGCCACCTGGGTGCCTTCACCGGAGTCAATCAGTATTCCTTTCCCGTTAAGTTTTACCATAAGAGAAGTGAGCCACCTCCTGGGAAGTGGCATCATTCCGCCTGTGCCTAAAAGACATATATCAAGCATTTATTGCATACCTCATAACTATAGCATCCTCTCTAGGACGCTCATAAAAGTTCTTTCTTATACCACTTTCTTCAAACCCCAGCTTTTTATACAAACCTTTGGCAGGTTCATTTGACACCCTTACCTCCAGATAAACTGAGCTGAGCTTGAGCTCCTCCGCCTTTTTCAGAAGTCCCTGAAGCATTTCTGTTCCTACGCCCATTTTTCTCATGTCACTACGAACACAGACAGTAGGAATCTCCGCCTCGTCCATAACATAATAAAAACAGCAATATCCAAGAATATCGCTTTCATCATCATCGGAAACCGCCACAATGATGCAATAATTATCCTGAAGAATTGCTCCTTCAAATGCATCCTTGCTCCAAGGTATGGAAAAAGATGACGCTTCAATAGCCGTCACCTTGTCCAGGTCTTCAATTTTCATGCTTCGAAGCTTCATTTTTCTCTCTTTCAGCCTGAGACAGACGTAAATAATCCGGAGCATGTTCCGCTGCCGTCTGTACACAGCCTTCCTTAAACAGCTCTATGGCTCTCTTGCCAAGGCTCCCCGCTCTCTGATATAGAGAGTTCACACCAATAAACATGTGGGAAACCTTTAAGCATTCATCTATTTTCTGTTTGAAAACAGGCACACCATCTCCGACAAAAATAACGGGCTCATTCATTCCGTTAAGCTTATCGATAAGTTCATCTATGGATAATGCGTCCTGATCCATTACTATTTCAAATTTGTCTTTGTTTCTGTAAAGACCTGTGTATACCTGGCTTCTTCTCGCATCCATAATGGGGCAGATAATTCCATCAAAGCCCTCCACATTTGCTGCAAGTCCTTGCGTTGTAGGTACTGCAACTATATCCTTCTTTAATGCAAGTCCAAGTCCCTTAGCCGTAGCCGAACCGATTCTGAGGCCCGTAAAGCTTCCGGGGCCGCCTGACACAGCTATTGCCGTAATATCTTCAAGATTTGTGCCGGACATTCTCACAATTTCATCCACCATAGGAAGCAAAGTCTGAGAATGAGTCATTTTCAGGTTTACATTATATTCTGCCACAACCTTTTCTTCTGTCACAATTGCAGCACCGGCCACCAGTCCGGAGGATTCTATTGCCAAAACAGTAATCATTTACAAAACCTCTATATCTCTGTAATCAAAACCCTTTGAAAGGTCCTTCTTAATGGTAATTCTGATAGCTTCGGGCGGAATTAGTTCCTCAATTTTTTCAGCCCACTCCACAAGCGAAACTCCCTCACCATAAAAACAATCCCGATATCCGATTTCTTCCATTTCGTCGATGTCATCAATACGATATACATCAAAATGATAAAGTGGCATACGTCCGCTCTCGTAAATCTGTACTATGGTAAATGTGGGGCTCACCACCGGCTCCTCTATTCCAAGCCCTTTTGCAAAGCCTTTTGTAAAAATAGTTTTCCCCACGCCAAGGTCACCGGAAAGACAGAATACTGTTCCCGGTTTAACCTTCTCGCCAAGTTCATATGCTATTTTTCTTGTTTCTTCAGGTGAATTGGATGAATATACCATATTACTTCACTCTAAGCTTTCTCGCCTCTTCGGGACGAACCTTTTTAAGAAGCATCTTAAGTTCATTTACTTCTCCTGCGAAACATTCCTTAGGAAGAATGACCGCATTGTTATTTCCTGTAAACAGATAAATACTGCCCATAGCTTCCTTGGCAAGCAGCACCAGTTCCCAGCCTGCTTCCTGGCTTTCTTCTCCCTGAGTAAGCTTAAAGCCCTCTTCGGAAAAGGTATATGTAACAGGCATCTTGAATGCAGGACTTAATTTCATCTGACGCCATGCCTTAAACAAAAGCATCAGCGGATCAATAATAGTAAAAAGTGATGCCAGGATCAGCAAAGCCGCCAGGTTCAAGGGTGAGCTGCCATAGCCGAAGCAAAGTGCAATTATGGCAATTGCACTGAAGCCATAATTAATCACACCTCTGAAACCACTGTAGGAGTTCACATAAAGGAACTCCCACAAGTATTTGATTTTCATTTTTACGGTAAATTCAATAGGTTCCATATTTCCTCACTACATAATCATGGAAAGCTGGATTCTCTTCTTCTGAACGTCACAGCTCAGAACCTTGACATCCACAATATCTCCTACACTGACTGCCTCAAGAGGGTGCTTGATATATTTCTTGTTTGTAATCTGGGAAATATGAACAAGTCCGTCCTGATGTACACCAATATCAACAAAGACACCGAAATCAATAACGTTTCTTACAGTTCCCTTAAGAATCATGCCTTCCTTAAGGTCTTCCATTCCAAGAACATCACTTCTTAAAATAGGCTTAGGCATCTCATCACGAGGGTCACGACCGGGCTTCTCCAGTTCCTTGATAATATCTGTAAGAGTCATCTCACCGATTCCAAGTTCCTCAGCAAGCTTCTTCTTATCCTTAATAAGCTTTCCGATGGAAGAAAGAGAATCTCCCTCTGCCTTCACCGCTACAGGAGCAACTGCCTTCTCCTCCTTTTTCTCGGGAGCAGCCTGCATCATAGGCTTTCCGGACTTAGCCATTGCCTGGGCAAATGCTGCACCAAAAGCTGAGTTTGTATTGTACGCCCTTATTTCCTTTGGTCTCTCTTCCTTCTTCTTTCGCTCTCCCTTATTAGGCATTGCTGCTTCCTTGGCAGCCTTTTCCTCTGCCTTACGTGTTCTTGCTTCCTTAAGCTGTTCTGCACGGAGAGTTGTTATATCTTCTGTTGTAAATCCAAGATTTGAAAGTAATTCTGTTGCTGCCTTATAGGACTCGGGATGAACTGAGGTGGAATCCAGAGGATTTGTTCCGTTCATGATACGAAGGAAGCCTGCGCACTGTTCAAATGCCTTAGGTCCAAGCTTTGCTACCTTTAAAAGATCCTCTCTTGTAACAAACTTTCCGTTTGCCTCTCTATATGCAACGATATTTTTAGCTATAACCTTGCTTATTCCGGAAACATACTCAAGAAGAGCCGGTGATGCTGTGTTAAGGTCAACACCAACACTGTTAACGCAGTCCTCAACAACACCTGCCAACGTTTCCGAAAGCTTCTTCTGATTCATATCATGCTGATACTGACCTACACCGATAGCCTGAGGCTCAATTTTTACAAGCTCTGCAAGCGGGTCCTGAAGACGTCTTGCGATGGAAACTGCGGAACGCTGAGCCACATCATAATCGGGGAACTCTTCAGTTGCAAGCTTACTTGCAGAATATACGGAAGCTCCCGCCTCACTTGTGATAACGTACTTTGTAGGCACATTCATTTCCTTAAGGAGGTCAACGATGAACAATTCAGACTCTCTTGATGCAGTACCGTTACCTACTGAGATAAGTGTTACCTTATGCTTAAGAATGAGTCGCTTTACAATTGCTTTCGCTTCATCCATTTTGTGCATACCGGGAATTGTGGCAAATACAACAGCTGTGTCAAGAACCTTGCCTGTTGCGTCTACTACCGCAAGCTTACATCCTGTTCTGAAGCCGGGGTCCCAGCCCAAAACAGTCTGACCCACAATAGGAGGCTGCATAAGAAGCTGCTTGAGATTTTCTCCAAAGACCTTGATTGCTCCGTCTTCAGCTTTCTCTGTAAGTTCATTACGAACCTCTCGCTCAATGGAAGGTGCAATAAGTCTCTCATATGCGTCTGCCACTGTTGCCTTTAATACATCATTTGTAAATTTGTTATCCTTAGTAATAACCTTCTTTTCAAGGTAAAGAAGAATGCTTTCAACAGGAGCCTCAATCTTAACTGTAAGAATCTTCTCGTTCTCACCACGATTAAGTGCCAGTGTTCTGTGTCCGGGTAATGTTCTTACTGTTTCAGAAAAGGCATAGTACTTTTCATATACAGATTCAACCTTGTCATCCTTTGTCGAAGAACTGATAATGCCTTCCTGAGCCGTTAAGTTTCGAATATATGTACGATAATCCGCTTCATCGGAAATCATTTCTGCAATAATGTCGCAGGCACCGGCAATTGCTTCTTCAGGAGACTTAACCTCCTTCTCCTCGCTTACATAAGCTGCAGCCACACTTTCAAGAGGCTCGGTCACATCCTGTGCAAAAATAATTTCTGCAAGAGGCTGAAGTCCCTTTTCCTGTGCGATAGTTGCTCTTGTACGACGCTTAGGTCTGTAGGGTCTGTAAAGGTCCTCAAGAAGCACCATTGTCTGAGCCTCAAGGATCTGTGCCTTCAGTTCGTCGGTAAGCTTGCCCTGCTCCTCAATGCTTTTTAATATCTGCTCCTTCTTTTCTTCAAGACCACGTAAATATTTTAAACGCTCGTCAAGATTACGAAGCACCTCATCATTAAGGGCTCCGGTAGCTTCTTTACGATAACGTGCAATAAACGGAATTGTATTGCCTTCGTCAATAAGCTTTACAGCTGCCTCCACTTGCTCACGTCTCACATCCAGTTCAGTTGTAAGCTGCTTAATAATATCCATTAAAAATTCCTCCAAGTAAAAATTGCATACACAGTAATTTTACCATATTTATTCCAAAAGACAACAAAAAGAATGTTCCGAAGAACATTCTCATTAACCGGCCTTTTTTATGTCGGAGCCATCCGTTGTATGCTTGATCTGGGTTCTTGTTACGCCGCCTGCCACATAGGTCTTGCCACATTCGGGGCATATTGCGGTTTTAAGCTGAACCGTTGCAGAAATAAGTTTTGCGTCCTTTTTGTTTCCTTCCTGAACGGCGTTGGCCACATGCTCTCTTTCGTGAGCCATAACTACCGAAGCCGATGCATCCGGGTCTATATGTCCCGGAGCCTTAAAGGAAACATCACTCTCGTTGGAACCGTCCACATAAGTGCGTTTCTCACAGGTTTCACACTTTTCAATTCCAAGCTTTTTTCGTATTTTATCCGCCGCTGTGTCCGCATTCATTTTTCCCATTGCGACTTCACGCTCATCTTCAATCTGTGAGGGAGTTTTGCGAACACGCTCAGTCTGATCATTGGAGAACACTTCCGGAACTGCTGATACCGGATTTACGGTGCCATTATTCATTTTTGATGCCATTGCGGTCATCCCGGCGCCGGCAACATAAGGCGAAGGACTATATCCGTATGCCTGTAAGCCACCTATCATAGCTGGTTCTCCTTTCTGTTTTGGGTACTCAAAAAGCCCCAGTTACTACTGAGGCTTTTATTATATCATCTTAATTCTGTTATGTAAAAAAAACTTTCTATAAAGTCAGGTCCACATGCTGAACTGTTCCTGCTCCACCGGATTCCTTAAGGAAAACGCCTGTACTTCTTACATATCCGTTTGTCTTGTTTCCTGCACCGTTAAGTGAGAACTGAGTATTAACGTTTCCAAGATAAATTGCTCCCACATCAGCCTTCTTTAAGTCCATGAGAACCATTTCTCCCTTTTCGTCTTTTGTCCAAAGCTTAAGCTTATTAAAGACATCGTCATTCTCATCTATCCAGCCGTTTCCGTCTGAATCGTACTGTGCCAGATCCCTGAATCCGTCTCCTGACTTTGTTCCGAAAAGCTCATTTCCATCATTTATCTTTCCGTCACCGTTTTTATCCAGTGCCAGGAAGCCGCTTCCCTTTGAAAGCTGAGAGATTTCTTCCTCTTTTCCGTCACCATCCAGATCAAAAAGGAATTTCTGGTCTTCAAGTCCGGCAAATCCTGCATCAGCATTTATTACAAGGGGGTCACAAACAAAATATTTCTGCTGAGAAAAGCTTTCAAATGATGCCTCAAAGCTTCTTGACATTTCAAGTGTCACATTGAAATCAATGCTTCTGCCGTCAGCAGTCTTTACTGTGCCCACTGACTGGAAAGCTGTATTTTCCTGCTCCATGTAAAATGAAGACTGTACTGTTGTTCTGACCCAGGTGCTGTTTCTGACAACAGGCTGTGGATTAACGGGCTGCAGTTCTCCCACCGTACCGCTCTCACAGATACCGGGCTTTGCAATCTTTCCGGAATCGATATTTTTCATATCGTTGGCCAGCTTTTTCATGTCCTTCAGATCATCTTTGGTCAGGCCTCTCCTGCTTCCACGGCGTAAAAGTTCAAGCATTCTCTTCATAAGCTCGATCTTCATATCCTCGGGAGTTTTTATTTCTTCTGCCTTTTTTGCCTCTGCCTTATTTTTCTTGCAAGTCTCAAGGTACTTGTCCATCATTTCCTTGGCTTGCTTTTTCTCGTTGTCCTTACGAGCCTTTTTCTCGTCCTTTTCAGCCTTTTCGCGTGCATCAACAACATCCTGAAGCTGTTTTGCTTTAGGAGTTTCTCCGGAAAAATCAAGTTTTGCTGCCTCGTCGGCCTTCTGTGTAATGGAAATTGCTTCGACATGTTCGTAGCTGAAAAACGTTCTTTCTGATTTCATAGCTACTGCACTGCTCTGAATCTTCATATGATTGCCCTCCTTGGACTTAATAGAAAGCAGAAATCCTTTTCCGCGGTCTATAAATGATACCTATGGTATTATTATCGGCATCTTTTTCCGAAACTTAACACCCGAATAAATATTTTTCAAAAAAAAATTTCACGGCCCAAAATCAGGCCGTGAAACATACTTTTTAGTTTAGTTAGCGAGAAAATCTTCCGGAAATTGAAAGCATATAAGGATCAAGAGTCTTCTTCATCTCAAGAGCCTCTTCAATGTCATAATCACAGAACTTACCGTTTCTGTAGCATACAACACGGTTTGACTTGCCTTCAATAAGGAGGTCAGTTGCATAAGCTCCCATAGCTGAAGCCATAACACGATCTCTTGCAGAAGGGCTTCCGCCTCTCTGAATGTGACCGATAATTGTTGCACGTGTTTCAATGTTTGTAGCAGCTTCAATACGGTCTGCCATACGGTATGAATTACCAATACCTTCTGCATTGATTATGATATGATGCTTTTTGCCGACTCTCTTTCTTTCGAGAATGTCGTCAATCATCTTTCTCTCGTCATAGTTGTTAAGTTCGGGAAGAAGGATTTCTTCTGCTCCGTTTGCGATACCGCAGTAAAGAGCGATATAACCTGCGTTACGTCCCATTACTTCGATAATGGAAATACGCTCATGGCTTGTGGAAGTATCACGAACCTTGTCAACAGCTTCCATAGCTGTATTAACTGCTGTATCAAATCCGATTGTGTAATCTGTACAGGAAATATCAAGGTCAATTGTACAAGGAACACCGATTGTGTTGATTCCGCGTTCAGAAAGCTTGCTTGCGCCTCTGAAGGAACCGTCACCACCAAGGATTACAATACCGTCGATGCCGTGCTTTCTGCACACTTCAGCTGCCTGATCCTGTCCTTCAGGAGTCATAAAGCGCTTGCAGCGAGCCGTATAAAGAATTGTACCACCGCGCTGAATAATATCGGATACACTCTTGGCATCCATCTCAATGAAATCTTCTTCAATGAGGCCTGCATATCCACGATTGATGCCAATTACCTCAAGACCACTTGCAAGGGCTGTACGTGTAACCGCACGAATTGCTGCGTTCATTCCGGGTGCGTCACCACCACTTGTCAAAATACCGATTTTTTTAATCTCATTAGCCATAATATAGCCCTCCGATTAATGTATTTCTTACAAGTTGCATATTTTATATCACTTATTGCCATTTGTAAATATTAATCGCAAAATTTCAACCGATTTTTTTAATCGTTTTCGCAGCTAGTAAGTTACCTTAATCTGCTCATCGCCATAAATGGCAATAAGCTTCTCGTAGAGGTCTCCGCTCAGGTCCACCGTAAGATTCTTCGGAAAAGCCTTCATCTGTTTTTCTTCATCAAGGTATATGACTACGGATGACTTTCCGTCGCTGGACTTAAGAAGATTTATAAGATCTTTCTCTGCCTTGTCATATGCTTCTCTGTTCTTAAAGCGGATCCAGAGCTTACGCGGCACTTCTTCAAGTCTCTGTACTTTTGAAACTATGAGCTTGGCGCCTCGCTGCTCGTCCCAAGATACACGTCCCGTAATAAGCACCTTTTCATCCGGAACCAGCACAGTTCTGTTCTTTTCATAGTCCCTTGGGAAGGCTACAACCTCCATGGAGCCATACATATCGGAAATAGTTGCAATAGCCATTGTCTGGTTCGACCTTGTACTCTTTCTCTGCACATCGGTAATCATTCCGCCCACAGTTTCTTCGGAATTGTCCACCACATCAAACTCACCGGTTTCTTCATTCATTCTGAAGTCCTTCGTGGTTTTTGTCGCATATTTTTTCAGAAGGTCGGAGTATCTTTCCAGCGGATGTCCGCTTACATATAAGTCCAGAACCTCTTTTTCAAAGGCCAGCAGCTCATCTTTGGAAAATTCTCCCACATCAGGAAGCGGAGTCTCCATAGCCTCTCGCTCTTCCGGTGCCATAAGGTCCAAAAATGACATCTGGCCCGTAATAGCCTTTTTATTATCCATCGCCACCTGATCCATAATGATCTGGTAAACGCTCATCAACTGCTTTCTTGTTCCGGGAACAGAGTCAAACGCACCGGCCTTTATAAGGTTTTCCACTGTTCTTTTATTGATGCCTGTGCCCTGTGTTCTTGTAACAAAATCCTTAAGGGATGTAAATGGACCGTTTGCTTCTCTTTCCTGCTTAACGTCAAGAATAACCTGTCTTCCCACTCCCTTAATTGCAGACATGCCATATCTGATGCACTTTCCTTTAACCGTAAAGCCCACATCGCTCTCGTTCACGTCGGGCTGGAGTACGGAAAGTCCAAGCTTTCTGCATGAAAGCATATATTCTGTAACCTTTCCGGTATTGTCCATAATGGAAGTCATAAGTGCCGCCATGTATTCAACCGGATGGTAGTATTTAAGATAAGCCGTTCTGTATGCCACCACGGCATAGCATGCTGCGTGTGCTTTATTGAAGGCGTATTTGGCAAAATCAGTCATTTCATCAAAGATCTGGTTTGCCACCTCTTCGGAAATTCCTTTTGCTTTACAGCCGGGAACATTCTCCTTTTCATTGCCGTTAACAAAGTTCAGACGTTCCTCAGCCATTACTTTCGCTTTTTTCTTGGCCATGGCACGGCGTACAAGGTCACTTCGTCCAAAAGTGTATCCGGCGAGGTCTCGAACAATCTGCATAACCTGTTCCTGATAAACAATACATCCATAAGTACCTTCAAGAATCGGCTTCAGTTCGTCGCACTCATACGTAATGGAATCCGGCTCCATTTTTCCTTTGATATACTTTGGAATAAAGTCCATAGGGCCGGGTCGATACAGTGAAATACCGGCAATAACTTCTTCCAGGGATGATGGCTTCAGTTCCTTCATGAAGTTTGTCATGCCACCACTTTCAAGCTGAAATACACCATCGGTCTTTCCTGAAGAAATCATCTCATAAACATTTTTATCATCGTAGCCGATGTCTTCTATGACAAGTGGCTTTTCGCCCGGCTTTTTGCCCTTGTTTACAAAGTCCGTCGCATTCTTAATAACCGTAAGGGTACGAAGCCCCAGGAAATCCATTTTGAGAAGTCCCAGTTCCTCCAATGTTGTCATTGTGAACTGAGTTGTAACCGCACCATCACTTCCGCAGGAAAGAGGCACGTAATCCCACACAGGTGCGTTACTTATAATAACACCGGCTGCATGCATGGAAGTATGTCTCGGAAGTCCTTCCAGCTTCATGGCCATGTCCAGAAGATAACGTACCTTATCCTCCGAGTCACGCAAATCACGCAGTTCCTTTGTATATTCCAGGGCTTTTGCAATTGTAACTTCCTTAACATCAGGAATAACGTTTGGAATAAGCTTTGCTACTACGTCCACCTCTGCATAGCTCATATCCAGAGCACGTCCCACGTCTCTTATGGCATTTTTTGCGGCCATGGTTCCGAAGGTAACAATCTGACATACCCTGTCCGCACCATATTTTCTTACAACGTAATCAATAACCTCCTGACGTCGTTCATAGCAGAAATCAATATCGAAATCCGGCATGGACACTCTTTCAGGATTAAGAAATCTTTCAAAGAGAAGGTTATACTTTATAGGATCGATATCCGTAATTCCAAGGGCATAGGCCGCAATACTTGCCGCACCGCTTCCTCGTCCGGGGCCTACGGGAATATCATTATCCTTTGCAAATTTTATGAAGTCCCATACTATAAGATAATAATCCACAAAACCCATAGTATGGACAATGTTCAATTCATAATCGAGACGTTCCTGAAGTGCGGGGGTAACCGTTCCGTAACGTTTTACAAGCCCCTCCTGGCAAAGATGCTGAATATAGGTCCATGCATCGTAACCCTCAGGCACATCAAACTTCGGCAATTTGTAATGGCCGAATTCGTAATCGTAGTGACAGCGTTCCGCAATTTTTCCGGTGTTTTCCAGTGCTTCCAAAGCGTAAGGGAACAGCTCCGCCATTTCAGCTTCAGACTTCAAATAGAACTGTCCGCCCTCATAACGCATTCTGTCCTCGTCCTGAACCTTTTTCTGTGTCTGAATGCACAGCAAAATGTCATGAGCCTCTGCGTCCTCCGCATAAATATAGTGAGAGTCATTGGTTGCCACAAGGTCGATTCCTGTTTCATCATGCATACGCATAAGAAGAGTATTTACGGTCTTCTGCTCAGGAATTCCGTGATCCTGCAATTCAAGGAAGAAATTACCTTTTCCGAATATTCTTTCAAAACGAAGTGCAGCTTCCTTACCTTCCTCGTACAGTCCTTTTTTCAGATAACTTGCAACCTCACCCGCAAGACATGCCGAAAGACAGATCAGTCCCTCATGAAGTTCCTCAAGCACTTCCAGGTCCACACGTGGTTTATAATAATAGCCCTCGGTAAAGCCCTTGGACACGATTTTTATAAGGTTCTGATAGCCCACCTGATTTTCCGCAAGAAGGATCAGATGACGATATCTGTCATCGCCTACCGAACCGTTCTTTTCAAAACGTGATCCCGGTGCGACATAAACCTCACAGCCGATAATCGGATTGATTTCCGCTTTTTTGCAGGCACGCCAAAAGTCCACGCAGCCGTACATGACTCCGTGGTCTGTAATTGCCAAAGCAGTCTGCCCCAGCTCCTTGGCCCTTGCCACCAGCTCATCTATTTTTGCGGAGCCGTCCAGCAGGGAATATTCTGTATGTACATGTAAATGACAAAAACTCATAAAAAATGACCTCACATATGTGAGGTCTATTATAGCAATTATATTCTAAAAATCCAAAATGTTTTTTCAAATGAGAAATATATGTCTACATTTCTCCGGTGAGGAGCTTTTCAACTTCTGCCACAGCTTCCTTTTCATCTTCCCCATTTGCTGTGATTGTAACAACTTCGCCGTCAAAAATCTTTAATGTCATAACGCCCATGATGCTCTTTGCGTTAATCTGCTTCTCCTGTTGCTCCACATATACCACGGATGAAAACTTATTTGCAACCTGAACAAGTAATGCTGCGGGTGCTGCTGTCATTTTCTTTGTTTTCGCAATGGTAACTTCTTTTCTTAACATTTGAACTCCTCCGCTGTCTCGATGATCTTTTCCATTCGGTGATTCACCCCGGACCTTCCAAGTTTTGGCTCCATGAGTTCTCCAAGCTCAGAAAGCGACTTTTCAGGATACATCAATCTAAGTTCAGCCACCACCCTAAGTTGTTCACTTAAGTATTCAAGCCCTGCTTTTTCTTTTATGAGTCTTATCGCTTCACATTGAACCTTTGATGCCTCAACGGTTTTGCGAAGATTCGCCATCTCACAGTTGACCTTTCTGTTTACATCGCTTTTTACGCTTTTAAGAATACGCTCATTCTCAAAGGACATCAATGAAACATGTGCCTCCATAACATTCAGCATATCACTTATGTAATCAGCATCCTTCAAGTAAACAATGTATTTGTCCCGTCTTTGTGAGACCTTCCCCTCGATATTGAACTCACTCATAAGAAAAAGAATCAGTTCCGCCTGATAAAGATGATCACATCTTATTTCGAAATGATAATCACCTTTGGGGCTGTTTATCTGTCCTCCGGCAACAAAGGCTCCTCTAAGGAAACTTCGTTTGCAGCACGGCTTTTTCAGGAAGCCGACGTCTTTGTTTCCGTCTGCCAGACTATCGGTTAAAGATTTTATGTCAGAAATATCCGTTTTGTCAATATCAATTTTCCAACATTCGGGCTTATCCTTATTTCCGGATAGCATAACTACTCCCGCCGTTTCAGCTATTTTGCAATGCTTCGGCAGCGGGATTACGGACTTTAATTCAGTTTTTACTTCATCAGCAAATGACATTATTTGTTTATATCTCTATGGTACATTTTTACGGAGAATCCGTTGTCCTCAAGCTCCGCGGCCATTTTTTCCGTTACGGTTACAGACCTGTGTTTACCGCCTGTACAGCCTATAGCCACCACCAGGCCGTTCTTTCCTTCTTCCATATAATGTGGAATAAGGAATTGTATCAGTCCCGATAATCTGTCCATGAACTCGCCGTAGCTTTCTGATGCCATTACGAAGTCTTTTACTTCCTGGGTTTCTCCGGTAAGCTTTTTAAGTTCCGGTATATAATATGGGTTATTTAAGAAACGAACGTCGAACACCAGGTCCGCATCCGTGGGAATGCCGTATTTGTATCCAAAGGAAAGGACGGTAACAATAAAGTTCTTAAAACCTTTTCCTTCAACAAATATCTCTTCAATCTGTTTCTTCAAATCCCTTATAAGAAGGTTGCTCGTATCAATTATGAAATCGGCATGAGCCTTAAGGAAGCCTATTCTCTTTCGTTCTTCCTTAATTCCTTCTTCAATTCTGTCTGTTCCTGCCAGCGGGTGAGTTCTTCTTGTTTCCTTATATCTCTTTATAAGTGCCTCATCACCGGAATCAAGGAAAAGTATTTCCGCCTTGTTTTCCATGCTGTTCAGTGCACAAAGCAGTTCCTCAGTATCAAAGCCCGGATTTTCAACAAATCCGCTTCGAATGTCCACCCCCAGAGCCACCTTTTCATAGAGTTCAGGATTTCTTGATGTAACTCGTATAAAGTCCATAATCAGAGGAATGGGCAGATTATCCACGCAGTAGAAGCCCGAATCCTCCAGCATATTAAGAACCGATGACTTTCCGGCACCGGACATACCTGTAACAACAACTAATCGCATAAATGCCTCACTTAACCAGTCTGATTTCCGGCTCAAGCTCGTAGCCTGTCTGTTCCTTTACGGTCTTACAAATATGATTTACCAAGGTCAGCACGTCGGCACAGGTAGCATTTCCGTTATTTACCACAAAGCCTGCATGCTTTTTTGAAACTGCTGCACCGCCAACCGCATATCCTTTAAGCCCCACCTGTTCAATTAGTGCTCCGGCATATGCGCCTTCGGGTCTTTTGAAGGTGCTTCCTGCACTGGGAACATCCAGCGGCTGCTTTGCTATTCTTGCCTTTTTATAGCCCTCCATAAGGGCTCTGATCACAATTCGATGATATACTTTTAATCTGAAGGATGCCTCTAAAACGATTTCGTCTGACTCCGTAAATCTGCTTTTTCTGTATCCCATTCCCAGTTCGTCGCCTGAATAGGTTACAATTGATCCGTCAGGTTTCATGGCCTTAACAGTATATATTGTCTGCTTGATTTCTCCGCCATAGGCTCCCGCGTTCATAAATACGGCACCGCCTACCGTTCCCGGTATTCCGTGGGCAAATTCCAGGCCGGTAAAACCTTTTTTCAAAGCAAACAGTGAAAGCTGTGTAAGCATCATTCCGGCACCTGCCACAAAGAGCGCTGTGCCTTCATTGATTTCCTCTATCAGTCTGACGTTACAGAAGTCTCCCGAAAGCTTTATGATTACGCCATCATATCCTTCATCCGCAACCAGAACGTTTGAGCCGTTTCCCAGCAAAAACCATCTGACTGCCTCATTATCGCAAATATGAAGAACGCTTCTCAGCTGTTCCTCATTTTCGCAGACAACCAGAACAGAAGCCTTTCCGCCTATTCTGAACGTTGTCCTTCTGCTTAAAGGCTCATCAATATAAACGTTTCCTGCATTCAGTTCGTTCTGCAGCATCTGTATTAATCTGTCTTTTTTATTTCGCTCCATCAAGGACCATCCTCGCACATCCATAAATACCGGCATCATTGCCCAGTGTTGCAAGTTTGATTTCTGTTGTCTGAAGTGCATTCAGCATATTTTTTCCGTAGTGTTTCTTTAATGTGTCAACAAGGATGTCTCCTGCCTTGGACACACCACCACCGATTACAAAGCACTGGGGATCCACTGTTGCCGCAACGTGTGAAAGTGCAATTACAAGCATCTCACACATATCGTCTACTACCTGAAGTGCCACCTTGTCACCCTTCTTTGCACAGTCAAAAACTGTCTTTGCAGAGATGGCCGGTTCCTTTGCAAGAAGGCTGTCAGGATTCTTCTTTGCCGCCTCTGTTCCAAGATATGCCACACCTGTAGCAGATGCGTACTGTTCAAGATGTCCATGTCCACCGCAGCCGCAAAGGCGTGTTTCGTTTTCGTTTACACGGATATGTCCGATTTCTCCGGCTCCACCATGCTCACCTGCACGGATTCTTCCGTCAAGAATTACGCCACCGCCTACGCCGGTTCCGAGAGTTACCATAACAATATCCTGGTATCCCATGCCGCCGCCCTTCCACATTTCACCGAGGGCAGCCACATTTGCGTCATTTCCGGCCTTTACAGGAAGTCCGAGAAGCTCTGTGAATTTATCTGTTACATTAAAAATTCCCCAGCCCAGATTTGCACATTTAAGTACTGTGCCGTCTGCTTTTATAGGTCCGGGAACGCCTACACCAAGGCCAAGAACATCTTTTCTGTCGATGTTCTTCTCAGTGATTTTATCATTTACTGCTTTAACCACGTCAGCAGGCACATTTTCTCCGCCATTGCTTCTGTCTGTTCTGATTTCCCACTTATCAAGAATGTCTCCTGCCTCACTGAAAAGGCCAAGCTTGACTGTTGTTCCTCCGATGTCTGCACCAAATAAGTATTTCATTACTTCTGACCTCCCTTCATAATGTTTTCTGTAACCTTTCTGTAAAGCTCCTGAGCAGCATTATAGCCCATCTTCTTCTGACGATGGTTAACTGCAGCGGATTCACAGATAATTGCAAGGTTACGTCCGGGTCTGATGGGAAGATCATGGCATACAACCTTATTTCCAAGGTACTCTGTATACTTGTCTTCAAGTCCCATTCTGTCATATTCTTTATCCTTGTTCCAGTCCTCAAGACGGATAACAAGGTCGATCTGCTGTGTATTTTTTACTGATTCAACACCGAAAAGTGCCTTAACATCAATAATGCCGATGCCTCGAAGTTCGATAAGGTGACGGGTTACTTCCGGTGCTGAGCCAATAAGTGTTGCATCACTTACCTTTTTAATCTCAACCACATCATCTGCAACAAGTCTGTGACCACGCTTGATAAGTTCAAGAGCAGCCTCGGATTTACCGATACCGGACTCACCTGTAATAAGAATACCTTCACCATAAACGTCTACAAGAACGCCGTGGATTGAAATTCTCGGAGCCAGTTCTACCTTAAGCCATCTGATAATCTCACCCATAAAATCCGTTGTGGACTTGGATGTCTGGAAAATAGGAATGTCATGACGTACTGCTGCTTCCTTGACGATGTCTGTTACTTCAATATCACGGCAGTATACTACGCATGGAAGCTTAAAGCTGAACAGCTTATCAAACACTTCTGCTCCCTTATCTTCCATCTGACTGCAATATGCATGCTCAACATTACCGATAATCTGAACACGCTCATAATTAAAGTAATCAAAAAATCCGGCAAGCTGCAATGCGGGTCTGTTTACTTCAGGCTCAGTAATAACTCTGCCCTCAATATTGACCTCCGGTGTAATAAGGGTAAGGCCCATGGCCTCCGCCATTTTGGTGATTTCTACAGTATACATTCTATTCTCCTTCCGGCTCCGTTTTTTTATTCAGAAACGCTTTAACGGCTTCCGCCGCTTTAATATTCATTCCTTCGATGGATGCCAGTTCTTCCACATCGGCATCTTTGATTTCTTTAAGTGACGAATAATTTCTCATCAGTTCAATTCTTCGTTTTTTTCCGATACCGGGAATGTCATCAAGAATTGAGTGGGTCTGTTCCTTACCTCTTAAAGATTTATGATATTCGATGGCAAATCGGTGGGTTTCATCCTGGATTCGTGTCACCAGATGAAAGCCCTCACTATGTGTATCAATAGGTACCTCTTCATCATTAAACCAAAGTCCTCTTGTACGGTGCCTGTCATCCTTTACCATTCCGCATACAGGAATGTTCAGTTTCATGCCGTTTAACACTTCAAGAACCGAGTTGACCTGACCTCGTCCACCGTCGATAAGAAGCAGATCCGGCAGTCTTTGGAAGGAATCCGCCTTCTTGCTTTCGTCGTCCCGTTCTCTGAAGTAGTGCTCAAAGCGTCTCGTAAGTACTTCTCGCATACTTCCGAAGTCATCGGCACCGATAATTGTTCTTGTTTTGAACTTTCTGTAATCGGATTTTTTGGGTGTCCCATTTTCAAACACTACCATCGAGGCAACATTTTCAAAGCCCTGTGTATTTGATATATCATAGGATTCTATTCTAAATAATGTGGGAAGGTTTAGCAAGTTCTTTATTTCATTAAGAGCCCCCGTAGTTTTGGCTTCCATATCCGTAAGACGCTGTTCATCTTTTTCAAGAATCATCACCGCATTGCTGAAAGCCATCTGCACAAGCTTCAGTTTGTCGCCCTTCTGGGGCACTTTTATGCTTACCTTCTGTCCTTTTAATTCCGAAAGCCATCCTTCAATAAGTTCGCTGTCCTGAATCTCCAGTGATAAATAGATTTCCTTGGGTATGTGGGGAGTTCCTGAATAAAACTGTTTAAGAAAGCTTTCCAGAATATCTGCCTTCTCTTCGCTCTCTACATTGGACAGATAGAAGTTCTCTCTGCCCACAAGCTTTCCTTCTCGCATAAAGAAGCAGCACGCCACAGCCTTGTCATTCTTTGCGGCCACTGCCACAAAGTCTCTGTCATTAAAATCACTCTGATCGGCCTTCTGTTTTTCGTCAAGCTTCCTTATGCTGTTCAGAACATCCCTTGTCTCTGCCGCCTTTTCAAATTCCAGTTCAGCGGCATAGGCTTTCATACGTTCTTCCAACTGCTTTGCTATATGAACATAATCTCCGCTTAAAAACGAGATTACTGCGTTAATTTCTTTGTTGTACTCTTCCCTTGAAAGGTTACCTTGACAGGGTGCCGGACATTGTCCCATGGAGTGATAAAGACAGGGCCTGTCGCAGACCTTTTCTCCCTTCATAACCTTCCTGCACCTTCTTATCTTGTAGCTTTTTTCAATAAGATCCAGCGTACTTCGTACATCCATACCTGTCGTATAGGGTCCGAAATATCTTGCACCGTCCTTCTTTCTCTCTCTTGCGATGCTTACCGTTGGATACATTTCCTGAGTGGTAATTCTGATATAAGGATATTGTTTGTCATCCTTAAGCATTGTATTGTACTTTGGCCAGTACTTTTTTATTAAATTACATTCTAAAACAAGTGCCTCTCGTTCAGAGTCCACCACAATATACTCAAACCAGGCAATTTTACTGACCATTTCCCTGATTTTCGGAGTTTTATTGCGATCGCTCTGAAAATACTGACGCACTCTGTTTTTCAGCACAATTGCCTTGCCCACATAAATAACTTCGTCCTTGGAATTGTGCATTATATAAACTCCCGGACGAGCCGGGAGTTTTTTAAGTTCTTCCTGAATATTAAATTTCATCGTTGTTCTGAGGTTCTTCCTCTTTACCGATTCCCTTCATCTCATTGAAGATTTCCATGAATTCCTTACCTGTTATGCTTTCCTTTTCAAGAAGCACTCCGGCAATTCTGTCCAATATTTCTCTGTTCTCAATGATAAGGTTCTTAGCCTTTTCGTAGCACTCACCGATTATTCTGCGTACTTCGGCATCAATCTCTGCCTCGGTACTCTGTGAGCACATAGAATATGTTCTTCCGTCCAAGTATCTGTTTTCAACGTTTTCAAGCTGCACAAGTCCGAACTTTTCGCTCATACCGTACTGGGTAATCATTGAACGTGCAAGGTTTGTTGCCTGCTCGATATCGTTGGAAGCGCCTGTTGTTATTGAATTAAACACAATCTCTTCAGAAGCACGTCCTGCAACAAAGGTTGTAATGTTGCCAAGAATTTCGTCCTTCTTCATAAGATACTTTTCCTCTTCGGGAGCATGCATTACATATCCGAGGCTTCCCTTTGTACGAGGAACAATTGTAATCTTCTGAACGGGCTCTGTGTTTTTCTGGAGAGCTGTTACGAGGGCATGACCTGTTTCGTGATATGCCACAACCTCTTTCTCTTCCTTTGAAAGAATTCTGTCCTTCTTTTCCTTACCTGCAATAACCACTTCCACGGATTCAAAAAGGTCAGCCTGTGTAACATATTTTCTGCCCTTCTTTACCGCAAGGATAGCAGCCTCATTAATCATGTTTGCAAGATCCGATCCAACTGCACCGCTTGTTGCCAGAGCAATTTCGTTAAGGTCAACGTCTTCACCCATATTAACCTTATTGGCATGTACCTTAAGTACCTCAAATCTTCCCTTGAGATCAGGTCTGTCAACTATGATTCTTCTGTCGAATCGACCGGGACGGAGTAACGCTTTATCAAGGATTTCCGGACGGTTTGTAGCCGCCAGAATCACTATACCCTTAGAGGTATCAAAGCCATCCATTTCAGAGAGGAGCTGGTTCAATGTCTGCTCACGCTCATCGTTTCCGCCGTATCTTGAATCACGGGATTTACCGATTGCATCCACTTCGTCGATAAAGATGATACAGCGTGCTGCTGCCTGAGCCTGCTTGAAGAGGTCACGCACTCTTGAGGCACCGACACCTACGTACATTTCCACGAAATCTGAACCGCTGAGTGAGAAAAACGGAACCTTTGCCTCGCCTGCAACTGCCTTGGCCAGCAATGTTTTACCTGTTCCGGGAGGTCCCACAAGAAGTGCACCCTTAGGAAGCTTTGCACCGATTTCCGTATATTTACCCGGCTCATGAAGGAAATCAACAAGCTCGATAAGGCTGTCCTTTGCTTCATCCTGACCGGCTACATCCTTAAATGTAACTCCGGTTTCTTTTTCCACATAAACCTTTGCATTGCTTTTCCCGACGCCCATAATGCCATTGGCACTCTTTGACGCCATTCGATACATAAGAAACACAAATATGAACAGGCCGCCAAACATAACCACAAGGTCAAGTATGGTCCTCCATATCTGAGCCGAATTGTTATCCGCCACACGCTTATACTCAACACCTGCCGCTTCACATCTTTGTTGAATAGCGTTTCCATCCTCAAGAATGCCGGTGTAATAGGTTACGGTGTAGTTTTTCATTTTCTGTTCAGCCGGAATAACGACTATTTTTCCCGTGTCCGAATGAACCTCAACACTCTTCACTGCCTTCTCATTAAGAAGCGTCACAAATTCGTTATAGCTGATTTCCTTTGTGGTACCGTCTTCTATAGACTTGGAGATTATTATCCACCATATCAGCATAAGAATAGCGGCAATTACGCAAATGATAATGCCTGCTCTCGTCGATCTTTTGTTATTATCCGGTCCCTGACCGTTCTGTCTGTTTGAATTATTATCCATTTTCTTTTCCGAAATCCTTTATTTTGCGGGATTTTAAGCATGTAAAATCAAGTGATTTTAACATTATAAAATATAATTGTCAAACTTGTGTGAACAGACAAAAATTATGCTCTAAAATTTATGCACACGAAATTTTCATGAGTCTTTGAGGCTTCAAAGTACTCTGAAGCAGTCTTCTTATCTCCTGCTTTCTCGTAGAACTGTCCCAACATGTAATCAATCTCTGCCGGCTTTACGGCAAAGTCCTTATATTGCTGTTCAAATTCGATCAGCTCGTCATTTTCTGCATATTCAAGGGAGTATTTTACCAGCACACAAAGTGCCTCCAAGGATTCAAAGGTGACGTCATCGCTTACTCTCTCATCAAAATACGGTCTGGCATCCTTAAAGTCTTTCTTTGTGCCGCTGAAGAAAAGCTCTTTCGCATACATTGAAAATAGCCTGTCCGACATCCGGCCATTCTTTCTGAGCACCTCCAGAAAGGCTCTGAAGTCACGTCCTGCATGGTTGCTTTCCGGCCTGTGAATAATCTGAATATCTGAATCAAAAACAAGAGGCGCCGTCTGTATCGTCTCATGAATCGGATCTATCCAGCGGAAAGTTCGAAGGCGCTTAAAGAGTTTCGGTCTCAGTTCCTCCAGGTCATTATATGCCATGTTGCAATCCGCAGGGTTAAGGTAATGCATCTGAACAATTTCGATTTCGGGGACAAGCACTTCTTTAAGCTTTAAGAAGGCTCTGATGTTTTCCTCATCCAGCAGTTCGTCCGCATCTGCCGAATAAATATAATCACAGCTGCAAAGAGAAAAAGCATAGTTCCTTGCAGCCGAAAAGTCATCTATCCATTTGAAATCATAAATTTTGTCAGTATATTTGCGTGCGATGTCCTTGGTCTTATCCTCCGAGCCGGTATCCACAATAACTATTTCATCGGCAATAGGTCTAAGGCATTCGAGGCATCCTGAAAGTCTCTTCTGTTCGTTTTTTACAATCATGCAAACCGATATGGTTGTCATGCCATTGCCTCCAGAATTTCCTTCATTCGACGCATTGCTTTTCCTCTGTGACCGATTTCATTCTTTATTTCAGGTGCCAGTTCGGCATCTGTCATATTGTATTCAGGTACAAAGAAAATGGGGTCATATCCGAATCCATTGGTTCCTTTTGCTTCAAAGGCAATGTATCCTTCAAAATTTTCAGTTACCACGCGGCTTCTGCCATCGGGCCATACTGCCGCAATCGAGCAGACATAACGTGCTGTTCTTTTCTCTTTCGGAACGCCCTCCAGCATTTCAAGTATTTTGGCGTTCTTTATATCATAGCTTGTATCATGTCCGAGGAATCTTGCCGACTGCACTCCGGGAGCTTTGTTCAGGTAATCTATTTCCATGCCTGAATCATCGGAAAGTGTAAGGCAACCGGAAGCTTCGCATATCGCTCTTGCTTTAATAAGTGCATTCTCCTCAAAGGTTTCTCCGGTTTCTTCCACATCAATGTCAAAACCTGCATCCTTCATGGAAACCACTTCATAGTCGGTTCCCGCCAGTATTTCGTTTATTTCTTTAAGTTTCCCTTTATTTCCTGTTGCAAAAATGATTTTTGTCATTCAGCGGTTCTCCTTTAATTCATATACCGAAAGAATCTGATCATACAGCATTTCGGCTACTGCCTGCTGTCCCTCATCACTCTTGATTTTAGCTAAATCCTTCTTGTTTGACAAGTAACAGGTTTCAACAAGTGCTACGGGAACCTCTGATAATCTGACAATCCTTATGTCATCGGCTGCGTATATTCCACGCATATCAGTATCCAGCGTTGTTGAAAGACCCTTTTCAAGTCTCATGGCAAGCTCTTTTGAATTAAAAGGATTTTCGATTCCCTGATTTCTGTTATAAAGGACCTCGGAACCGTTAAGCTTTGATGATTCGCTGGAATTGCAGTGAATGCTTATGAACATGTCCGCATTTACTCCGTTGGCAAGGTTTACTCGCTCGTCAAGGGTAGGATAGCTGTCGTCTGTTCTTGTGTAGAAAACCATTACATCCGGATTTTCGTCCATCATTTCTTTAAGCTTCAAAAGAACAGCAAGATTTACATTGCTTTCCCAGGTCTTTTTGTCCACAGCTCTTGCGCCGGGGTCTTTTCCTCCGTGTCCGGCATCCACTACCACGATTTTGTCATATAATTCATCCGGCCTTTTAAGGGTGATAACATAAAAGTGATCAACCACTTTTCCCTCAGCCAGTAAATATTCATTGGTTTCAAAAATGATCTCACTTCTGTCTGAGTCACCAATAATCATTGAAATATTATTCACTATATCGTTGCCTGTCGGGTCAACGCCACCGCTTACAGCCTTTTCTCCCTGGATTCTGTATATGTCATCAGGTGTAAGCATTATAGCTGCATCAGTGGATATTTCGACAGATATTGTTCTCTTTAACAGATTCTGTTCAAGACTCACCTTTCCTGCGTTTTCAGGAAGCTTTACAACAATAACACGACCGTCGGTAAGCTTTGTAAGGCCGCTCTCTTTGTTGCCCTCTTCAGCACCGATTTCAGCGGCAAAGATTTCTTCTGCCAGCTCTTCCGTATCTGTTTCGTGAATGAGTCCACCAAGCTTCATGGGATTTCCTATGAAGAGTGTTTCTCTCTCAACGGCTTCCAGCTCCTCTTTCACCATCTCAGTGGCTGCAGTTCCGTCTTCAACCGACTGATTTCCGAAAAAAAACGCGACCAAAACAAGGGTTGTTAAAGTCGCAATGGATAATAAAGTTATTCTTTTTAATGTGAGTTTGTTTTTCATAAGTCATCCTTGACAAAAAAACATGATTGATATTAAAATGCACTAACTATAACGATTTCAGAAAGGGCATTTATGGAAAAGTTTGAGTTCATCTGTCCGTGTCACTTCGGACTTGAGTCAGTCCTTAAAAAAGAAATACTGGACCTTGGCTACGAAATAACAAGCGTTGAAGACGGAAAGGTCACATTTGCCGGTGATCTTACTGCTTTTGCCAGAGCCAACATTTTCTTAAGAACAACCGAGCGTGTACTCCTTAAGGTTGGTCATTTCCATGCAGAAACCTATGAAGAACTTTTCCAGGGCACCAAGAAAATTCCTTGGGAGAACTATTTTCCTTCAGATGCCAGATTCTGGGTTGCAAAAGCCAACTCTGTAAAGAGTAAGCTCTTCTCTCCTTCTGATATTCAATCAATCATGAAAAAAGCCATGGTTGAAAGAATGAAGGAAAAATATAACATCTCCTGGTTCCCTGAAACAGGTGCACATTTTCCTCTGAGAGTTTCCATCTTAAAGGATGATGTTACTATAGGTATCGACACATCAGGTGAATCTCTTCATAAGCGCGGCTACAGAAAAATGACTGCGAAGGCTCCCATTGAGGAAACTTTGGCCGCTGCCCTCATTATGCTGACACCTTGGAACAAGGACAGAATCCTTGTGGACCCCTTCTGCGGAAGTGGTACCATTCCCATTGAGGCTGCCATGATCGGTGCAAACATTGCTCCCGGAATGAACCGTGA
Source organism: Lachnospiraceae bacterium (assembly GCA_024403375.1). Taxonomy (GTDB): domain Bacteria; phylum Bacillota; class Clostridia; order Lachnospirales; family Lachnospiraceae; genus RGIG3528. The sequence continues at coordinate 3,656 of JAKSRZ010000020.1, read as the reverse complement.
GTTCCTTGCGGAAAGCTGGACTCATCTCATTCCCAAAAAAGTATGGTATGCCGCTGTTGAAGAAGCAAACTCAAAAATTCTTACGGATGTTGAAATGAACATCCAGGGCTATGATCTGGATAATGAAGTTATCAAAGCCGCAAGAAGCAATGCCATCGATGCCGGTGTTGAAAAATATATTCATCTTCAGCAAAGAGATGTTAAGGACTTAAGAAATCCCAAAAAGTACGGATTTATTATTACGAATCCGCCTTATGGTGAGCGTCTGGAGGATCAAAAAACTCTCCCCGCTCTTTACAAAACAATCGGGGAGAGCTTTGCTGCTCTTGATTCCTGGTCAATGTTCCTCATAACAAGCTACGAGGATGCCATTACCCACATCGGAAGAACCCCCGACAAGAACCGAAAAATCTATAATGGTATGTTGAAGACTTATTTCTACTCTTTTATGGGGCCGAAACCTCCAAAGAGAAGCGAGTAATCAGATACTATCGTAGAAAGAAATAAAATCTTCGGTTACTTTATCTTTATCAAGTTCGTTAAGGAGCTCGTGTCTGTCAGTTGCGTAAAGCTTCATGCTTACGCCGGTGAAGCCGAGCTCTTTGTATTTCTTATATAATTTTTTTACGCCCTTACCAAGGCCTCCCACCGGATCATCTTCACCGGAAGCCAGGAAAATCGGGAGGTCTTTCCTTGTTTTTCCCATTCCCCACTTGGCCTTTCCGGTTATTGTAACCAGATCACGGTAAAAGCTTGCTGTGCAAAGGAATCCGCAATAGGGATCCTCAATATATGTATCGACAATCTTTTCGTCTTTTGTTAGCCAATCGCACTTTGTTCTTTTGCATAATTTTTTGTATCTGCTTCCGCCGAAAGCCATCGCATCCATAAGTGGTGATTTGTGCTTTGCTCCGCAGAAAAATGTGATAACCGATGCCACTGCGATTCCTGCCACACATACAATGTCCGGCTGAACAGCAGTTCCGCATATAATAGCCGCATCTATATCATCAAATCTCTGAATAACGTTTCTGCTTATGAGGGAACCCATGCTGTGTCCGAAAAGTAAAGTCTTCGCACCTCTGTTTTCTCTCTTAACGTACTTCAGTGCAGCCACTGCATCCTCAATAACAAGATCCCAGCCCTTCTTTTTTGCAAAGAAGCCAAGGTCTTCTATGGCTGTTTCGTGGCCATGTCCTCTGTGGCTGTAAATGTATGCATCATATCCGTTTTTATTTAATTCCTTCAAAAAGCCTTCATATCTTTCGAAATGTTCAGCCATTCCATGAAGCAAAAGAACAGCCCCTTTAGCAGGCGCTGTCTCTGTGCGGTATAAATGTAATTCTATTTTTCTTCCTTTGGCTCCATCAACCCTACAAATATCTGCCATAATTCCCCCAAACACTATACAATAATCGAATCCCTGACCTCAGCCTTTGTAACCGGTTTTATAAGATAATTATTTATGTGATGCTGCCATGCATCAACGGCAAATTCTTTATCATCTGCCAGAAGGTTCACACAGACATTTTCATTCAAATCCCTCAGTTCCCTTGTGAGGGCAATTCCCGAAGAATTATCCAGCATCGCATCAGCGAAGCACATGTCCACCCTTCTGTTCTCGGCATAACTAATGGCATTGTCTGCATCGTCAAAGCCCACTATCAAGTCCCGCGGGCACACGGCGGATACGCAGCTCATCAGTTTTCTGAGCTCTTTTTTATTATTTTGTACAAGCATGATCACCATGCCGGACACCTCAGATTGCTTTTTTATTTCTTATTCGACTCAAATCGAAACCCTAGGTGTCCATTATATAAAAATCAGTACATCAAATGTACAACATTTTCTTTATCTGCGACTTTTTTCCATCAGATCTGCATTTGTCATTTCCGCCCAGCTGTACTGTGCCATGTATTCTCCTCTGTAGGAGTTTACAGCAATGGCATCGCCCTTATAAAAGTCGTAAACGTCACATTTGATTTTCGTGGTATCAACCGCAATGTGATTCCATGTCTTTACGATAATGTGTCCCGCACCTAATTCCTTCAGTGTTTTCTTGAGGCTGGAAATAACTGTGTGTGCCTGGTTCAATGTCGTTTTGTCACTTGGTCTGTCCTCCCAGAGAATGCTTACGATTTCTCCGGTTGTAATGGCAGCTCCGTTACGGTCAATAAGATATGCGAACAGTTCCTTTGCCTTTTCTCTTTGGAAGGAAACCTGTTTATTGTCGATAAATACGTCAAAATTTCCGAAGGTCTGTACTCGAATATCCTTTGGAGCGGTAGATTCCGATGTTCTCCAGTCTCTGGCAATCGCATCAAGTGTTTCCACTATCTGTGCAGCCTCAACAGGTTTAAGAAGGTATCCGCTGGCATGCATTTTGTATGCATCATATGCATATTCGCTGTAGGCCGTGCAGAATACGATTTTTGTATCATGCTGAACGTCCTTAAGTTTCTTTGCAAACTCCAGACCTGTAATTCCGCGAAGGTTAATGTCAAGAAAAGCGTAGTCTAACTTCTCCCCATGTGCCTGAAGGTCAGACGCATAGTTCATAGCAGACTCCGCCGTTTCAAATCCAACTATTTCATCTTCATCAAATACTTTTCTTAATTCGGCGAGCATATCATCAAGAATGAGTCGCTCGTCATCAAGAGCCAGAATATTCATTGCACCTCTCCTATATTACGCCCCAATAAAACGGTCATATATTAGCATGATAAGAGGCACTCCGCAACCGACTTTATAGTTATTTAACACATCTTTTACTCTGCCTTAACGGTCGCTTTTTTTCTCCTGTTTTTTTCTATTCTGTGGTCAAATCTTCTTCTCGTATGTCTCAGCGGGATCGCTAATATAAAGCCGCATATTGCCCCAAAAAAGTTCAGAATAATGTCGTCCACATCAAAAACGCCTCGCAGTGTAAACAGCTGAACTGTTTCTATTGCCACCAGAATTACAATGACCATAGGCACAAATCTTTTAAGCTTTCTGAAGCGTCGTTTTATTGCCGTTAAGAACAGTCCTAAGGGCACGAAAAGAATAATATTGCCAAAGAAATTGGAGACTCCGTACCATAGGCTGGAGCCGCGTCTCAGGTTAAAGGGTGTTCCGAAATTTCTGTGATTAATGTATGCGTTTTCTATTACTTTCAGGTAGCCTTTTATTGTAAGAAAAGGTTTGTACTGCAGGTGGTAAAACAGATCCTGTGAGTAATCGCCGGTTTTAAAATAGCCCCTGTCCTTGAAGAACAGAAGATAAATCATTCCGGCAGCGTATATGCCGAATAAGATTTTGTATATTAAAATACGTAATTCTCTTTTCAAGCCTTATGTCCTCCTATCTGACCGTTTCGTTCTATGGTGGTACCGCCCTCAGTCAGATTCATCCCTTTTAATACTGCATTTTTTCCAAACTTTTTTCTTAAGTCAAGAATAGCTTCCTGCATATTCTTCTCTTTTTTTCTTTTTCTTTCACGTTCTTCTTTTTCTTTTGTAGCCTTTTCATAATCCGTATAAAGCCCGATGGCCTTCCTGTTCACAAGACCTTGCATATTCTGTGCTGTACCATCATAGAGATGTGTCCACAGAGAGGAAATCTTCTCCATCATCCTTTCATCCATCCTCTTCGCGAAGGAATTACGCATACTGAAA
>JAKSRZ010000002.1 GCA_024403375.1 Lachnospiraceae bacterium | reverse complement strand
GACAGCTTTGCGGTATCTTTACCTCGACTTTTTTTCATGAGACCTCGCGCGGAGGTCTCATGCGGATTTGCGGTATCTTTACCGCGTCTTTTTTCAGGAGACCTCGGCACGAGGTCTCCTGGGGGTTTTTCGGTATATAGACCTCGCGGGGGAGGTGGAGGAGCGGGGCGCGTGGGCGTGTAGGCTTGCAGGCGCGCAGAAATGTTAAAAAAGAGGAAAGTCTTTAATAAGAAAGCGTTAAATGCGAGAAATTGTGGGGGTTGCGTGGTAGAATGGTCGCTGTAAGCCACTATGTGGCGAAGGGGGTTGGGGAGCGCTCTTTATGGGGATTTTATAGTGTTTTGCAGCCTAAACTTCGTTTGTGGTTTATGGCGCTTTTTTGTTTTAGCCACTGATAAACAGGAGTATTGTTATGGCAATTGTCAGAGAAAAGAAGAGATTTGGTGACATTCTGGTAGCAGCCAGGGTTATTACTGAAGCTGAGTTAAAGCGTGGTCTTGAGGAGCAGAAGAAGACGAGGCAGAAGCTTGGTACGACGTTGGTATCCATGGGGTTGATTACGGAAGCTCAGATTGGTCAGGCCCTTCGTAGTCAGATGGGCTATGATATTGTTGATCTTTCGGGTGTGAAGGTATCTGTTGATGTGCTGAATCTTGTTAAGGATAGTACGGTACTGAAGCGTTACACGGTAATGCCTTTTGAGTTTGATAAGTATGATTCGAATTATCTCAGGGTTGCCATGGCGGATCCGATGGATCTGACTGCTCTTGATGATTTGCAGATGATTACGGGAATGCAGATAAATCCTGTTATTGCCACCAGTACGGAGATTATGGCGGCAATTGATAAGTATTATGGTCATGCGGAAACTCAGGCAGTGGCTGAGCTTTATGCAAAGGAAAAGGGTGAGCAGGCCGTAGAGGAAGAGAGCATTGATGAGAAGGTTGAAAATGCTCCTATCGTTCTGCTTGTAAAGAAGATAATTGAGCAGGCTGCTCGTATGAGGGCCTCTGATATTCATATTGAGCCGACTGTTAATAGAATTCGTGTTCGTTACAGAATCGATGGTGTTTTGCAGGAAACGGGTTCGTATCAGTTGTCCATGTTGCCGGCGATGATAACTCGTATAAAGATTATCGGAGGCATGGATATTTCGGAAAAGAGAAAGCCTCAGGACGGCAGAATCACTCAGGTGGTGGATCGTTTCGAGTATGATATTCGTGCATCGGTGCTTCCCACTGTTTATGGTGAAAAGGTGGTAATGCGTCTTACTGCGAAGAATCAGCTTACAAGGAACAAAGCTGATCTGGGTCTTAATCCTGAGGATCTTAAGAGGTTCGACAAGATATTCAGTAATCCTAATGGAATCATTCTTGTTACAGGGCCTACGGGTTCGGGTAAGTCCACCACATTGTATACGGCGCTTTCTGAGTTAAATACTGATGGTGTGAACATCATAACGGTTGAGGATCCTGTGGAGGCCAACATTGATGGTGTGAATCAGGTTCAGGTTAATCCGAAGGCGGATCTTACGTTCGCCAGTGCGCTTCGTTCCATTCTTCGTCAGGACCCGGATATCATCATGATTGGTGAGATTCGTGACCAGGAGACGGCGAGCATTGCGGTAACGGCTTCTATTACGGGTCATCTGGTTGTAAGTACGCTTCATACAAATTCTGCGGCGGCATCGCTTACTAGACTTGAGAATATGGGAATTGAGAGTTATTTGCTGGCGGATTCCACGGTGGGCGTAATGGCGCAGAGACTGGCCAGGAGGCTTTGTACGTGTAAGCGTTGCAGGAAGGCCACTTCGGAGGAGAAGCGGCTTTTGGGCGTGATTGACAGCGAGGAGCTTGAGATTTATGAGCCCAGTGGTTGTGTAACTTGTAACGAGACGGGTTACAGGGGACGAATCGGTGTTTATGAAATCATGCCGATTACTCCGAGAATCAGAAGTATTATCGCTCAGAATGGTACCACTGAGGATATTGAGAAGGTGGCCATCGAAGAGGGCATGAACACTTTGAAGATGAGTTGTGCGAAGCTTGTCAAGGAAGGTGTAACGAGTATTGAGGAAATGCGCCGCATCGTATATTCCAATGATGAGGAGCTTAGTGAGTAAAGTGAGGTAATTATGACAGTAGACGAACTGCTGGTTAAGGCAGCGGAACTACATGCTTCGGACCTGCATCTTACGGTGGGAGTTCCGCCGAAGGTAAGGATTTTCGGAGATTTAAAGAGCATAGATGACAGCTATCCGATTTTAAAGCCGGATGATCTTAGGGAAATGGTGTATTCCATTCTTCCGGAAAAGCTTAAGGTCACTTTTGAAGAAGATGGTGAGGTGGATTTTTCTTATTCCATACCGAGGCAGGGTCGTTTCAGAGTAAATGCCTACACTCAGCGTGGTTCCTATGCCATGACAATTCGTCTTATCAGTGAGGAAATTCCTAAGCCGGAGGAGTTGGGAATTCCTCGTTCGGTGGAGGAACTGATAGATAAAAAGAGAGGTCTGGTAATCGTTACGGGGCCTACGGGTTCAGGAAAATCCACAACTCTGGCGTCTCTTATCGAGATGATTGATGAGAAGTACGAATATAACATCATCACTCTTGAGGACCCGATTGAGTATCTGCACAAGCACAAGAAGAGCATTGTTAATCAGCGAGAAATCGGAACGGATTCCAAGAGTTATGCAAAGGCGCTGAGGGCGGCTCTTCGTGAGGACCCGGACGTTATCCTTGTGGGAGAAATGAGAGATCTGGATACTATTTCCATTGCAATAACGGCAGCGGAAACCGGTCATCTTGTATTTTCAACACTTCATACAATCGGGGCAGCCTGTACGATAGACCGAATCATAGATGTATTCCCGCCTTATCAGCAGAATCAGATTCGATCACAGTTGGCGCTGGTTCTTGAGGGTGTCATTTCTCAGCAGCTGGTTCCGACACATGATGGAAAGGGCAGAAAGGCGGCCTTTGAGGTAATGCTTGGTACGCCGGCCATAAGGAATCTCATAAGAGAGGGAAAGACGCACATGATTGGTGGCGTTATTCAGACCAGCAAGAAGCAGGGCATGAAGACCATGGACGATTCGATATACGAGCTGTACATAAATCGCTTTATCGATAAGGATCAGGCTCTTGGCTATGCTCAGGACGTAAGCGCCCTTTCATCAAGAATGTTTATCATGTAAATACACAGCACAATGGAGGTATCCCGTGGCTGATTTTGCTTATATAGCAGTGAACCGGGAAGGCAAGCAGGTTAAAGGAAGCATGAAGGCTCCAAATGAAATGGAGGCCCGCTCGCAGCTTCGAAAAAATGGACTTCGCCCCATAAGGGTGAAGGAACAGACCTTTATGACCAAGGACATAAATCTTGGTGTCGAGAAAAAGGTTAAAACCCGTGACCTGTCGGTTTTCTGCAGACAGTTTGCAAGTGTTCTGAACGCAGGCGTGACAGTTGTTGACGCCCTACGAATGCTGGCAGACCAGACAGAAAACAAAACATTGAAAAACGCACTGATTACAACGAGAGAAGCGGTTCAGCAGGGCGATTCTCTGGCAGAGGCCATGAAAAAGAGCCCCAAAGTGTTTACGGAAATGTTCGTGAATATGGTGGACGCAGGAGAACAGTCCGGCTCTCTGGAAGTCAGCATCGACCGAATGGGAAAACAGTTTGAGAAAAGCGCAAAGCTTTCGGGACTTGTAAAAAATGCAATGATTTATCCAGTAGTCGTAATCGTCGTGGCTATAGTGGTTACCATCGTAATGTCGGTAAAGGTTATTCCAAAATTCGCTGAAATGTATGGCGAAATGGGAGCGGACCTTCCCTTTACTACAAAGATTGTCTGCAACTTCTCAGAGTTTCTGCTGGATAAATGGTGGCTGCTGACGCTGATACTTGCAGGACTGATTGCATTCCTCAGCTGGTTCGGAACAACAACTAAAGGAAAAGAAGTCTACGGATTCCTTTCACTGAAAATGCCGATATTCGGAAAAATCCTGATAAAGAGCCACTCAGCAAGCTTCGCCAGAGTGATGTCCACCCTCATAGCATCAGGCATGAACATCACAACTGCCATAGAAATATGCGGAAAGGCAATGAAAAACATACATTACACCTACGCATTAAAAGAAGCAAAAGCGAGAGTCGAAGAAGGAATGCCGCTGTCCGTACCAATCCGTTCCGCTTCCAACATCTTCCCGCCGATGGTTCACAACATGATTGCCATCGGAGAAGAGACCGGTAACGTGGAACACATGATGGAACGCGTGGCTGACTACTACGAAGAAGAAACAGAAAGCGCAACCAAGAACCTGACAGAACTCATGACACCACTGATTATCGTTCTGCTGGGCGGAATAATCGGATTCCTTGTTCTGGCAATGTACCAACCAATGATTGGCATGTACGGAAACATGGGCAACCTGTAAACACACAAAAAACGATCTTTGCTCCTTATGGGACAGTGGGAACACCCAATACAGGAGTTTTGATAAATCAACACTAAAGGAGATTTTATTATGAAGAAATTTGCAAAGAAAAATAACAAAGGCTTTTCACTTGTAGAACTTATCGTTGTAGTACTCATTATGGCTATCATCGCTGTAGCACTTGCACCCCAGGTAATGAAGTGGGTAAATAATGCGAGAATTTCTGCTGATGTTCAATCTTATGATTCCCTTGTTTCCAATGTGCAGCTCGCTTATACGACCAAGTCAGATGTTTACACAAATTGCAGTGGAGAAACCTATACAGTTACATTAAGTGCAACAGGTACGACAGTTACAGGTGGAACTGATACAAAAAGAAAGACACTTACAGATGAGATGACAGCGCTTGTTGGAGATTGGGCTGGAGTAAAAGCAAAGGTTAAAAAAGCAACATATACATTTACTGTTATTGATGGCAAGGTTACCAAGACAGCAGCACCTGATGGTGATTCAGTAGCAAACAATTAATATTAAATCCTTATGCCAACCCCATTTTTTCTTTATCCAATAATTTTCCTTTATGGGATTGTAATCGGCTCCTTTTTGAACGTGGTTATTCTCCGCGTTCCTGTCAGGGAGAGCATCGTATCGAAGAGATCACATTGTACCAGTTGCAGCCATGTGCTGCACTGGTATGATTTGTTCCCACTTTTTTCTTATTTGTTTCTCAGAGGTCGATGCCGTTATTGTGGAGCCAAGATATCGCCGCAATATCCTATTGTGGAGGCTGCTAATGGAGTCTTGTGGATGTTGATGTTTGTGTTCTGCGGTATGTCCTGGGATACGGTTCTCATGTGTTTTGTGGCCTCGGCGCTGTTGTGTCTTTCGGTCATTGATGCCAGAACTCAGGAAATTCCATTGGGAATAAATATTTTCATTGCTGTCTGTGGAGTAGCGCGGGTATGTCTTCATTATGGAGACTGGCTGAACTATCTTATCGGAGCCGTTTCGGTTTCGTGGCTGCTTCTTATAATCTTTTATGCGTCCGGCGGAAGGGCCATGGGCGGTGGAGATGTGAAGCTGATGGCGGCAGCGGGATTGTTTTTGGGTTGGAAGCTTGTTATTTTGTCTTTTATGTTCGGCTGTCTGTATGGCTCGGTTATACATATAGCGCGAATGAAAATTTCTAAAAAAGATCATGTGTTGGCCATGGGGCCATATTTGTCGGCAGGAATATTGACGGCGATGTGGTTCGGTGAATATGTGATAAACTGGTACATTTCGTTGTTTTAACCTCGGAGGTTTAAAAATGGCTGTTTCTAAGGTCCTAAGTATTGAAATAACCGATGCGCTGACGAAAATATGTGAGGTCAGCTACAACAAGAAAAATCCTGTTGTCTATAGAGCCTTTTCCATAGTGAATCCGGAGGGTTCCGTTATGGACGGATTTATCGTGGATCGCGGTCTGTATGGATCAAATCTGAAGGAACAGCTGGAGAAGGAAAAGATTAAGTGTAAGGACGTGGTATTTGTACTTGAGGGTACAAAGGTTATGTCCCGTGAGGCGGTCATCCCCGAAATGAAGGACGAGCTTATTCAGGGCTTCATTCAGGACGAGCGTGATGAATACTTCCCCATGGATACAAGCGAGTATCTTTTCTCCTATAGTATTCTTGAGAGAAACAAGGAAGAGCACAATATGCGTATCATGATTTATGCTGCGCAGGAGATACTCATTAAGAATCTTGTGGCTCTTACGGGAGAACTGGAATTAAGACTGCAGGCGATAGATTATGAGGGAAATGCCATTTATCAGTGGCAGAAAAAGCCTTATCATGAGCCTATTTCGATTTATCTTCAGATCAACATCAGAAATTCGTTGCTGTCGGTAATGGAAAATGGTGTGTTGTCCATGCAGAGAAACATGGCCTTCGGTATCGGAGGACTGATGGAGCGCCTTATGGCTTCGGGCTATTATGAGGATATTTCTCCGAGAAATGCCATCGATCGTCTGTGCGAGAAGGAACTTATGTATTCTTCCTATGAGAACATGAATGCTTTCTGTCCAAAGGAGGATGATGATGACGAAAACAGACTTCATGCGGTTAAGTGCTCCATTAATGAAGCTGTGCGTCCGTTGATTGAAAATGTTACGAGAGCGCTTGAGTTCTATGGCTCCAAGAGCCGTGATGCGGTGGTGGAAAAAATCTACATCGGCGGTATCGGAGCTGAGGTCAAGAATCTCAGAAAGCTTTTGCAATCAGAATTCATCGGCGTGGAATTCATAAAGGTTCTGGACCTGCCGGGAATTAGAATTCATAAAGACAATCCTATGCCTTCCAGAAAAGCGTCTGAGTATATAGGCTGTATTGCTGCTTCGGAATTAACCATTAATTTCTACGAGGCAAACGATCAGAAGAAACTCAGTCATGCGTTAATGATGTGTATGGGAGGGCTGGTAATAGCCATAGTTGCCGCTATCTTTATGGTTTACAATGGTAAGTCACAATATAGGACGGCAATAAATCGTAGGGACCGGTTGCAGGCTGAGCAGAATGCATTGGAGGCAACGGGAATCGAGGAGCTGGAGGCGAGAGCCCTAGGCGCGGCAACACAAATCCAGGAGCTTAAGGCCTGGGACGATGGCACATACAGATACAACGAAATGTGGAACGATGTGCTGGAGTGTCTTGAAAAGGATTCAACGGAAAATATGCTTGTAAGTTCGGTATCTTCAAGTGACAGCGGACTTTCAATGAATATCACCGTCAACTCCAAAGAAGAGGCGGCTAAGCTTATCGAGCAATTAAGATATATTCCTTATTTCTCTGAGATTCAGGTATATTCAGTATCTGAAACGGAGGATACGGAAACGGGAAGAAAGACAGTAAGTTTTACTGCACTTTGTATTTATAAAACTATAGAAACAGAAGAGGAAGGAGCACAATAGTGAATCAGAAGACTCAAAAAAATATTGAATACGTGCTTCTCCTTGTGATTGTGGCCATTACAGTATGTGCATATCGTTTCGGGTATATGTCATACGTGGAAAAGGCTGAAAAGATAGATAGGGAATCAAAAGCAATTGAAGCACGAGTTTCCGAGCTTCGGGAAAAGGAAGCTTTGAAACCGGTGTATGAAGAAACGATAAAGGAGTCCGACCAACAGTTCGAGGAAATAATAAAGAAGTACGGAGTTGGTAATACTCCCGAAAAAAGCCTTGTGTTTGTTACTGAAATGGAAAAGAAAACGAAGGGAAATGTAAATACGGTTTCCTTTTCGGACAATGTTCCGGTTTTTGTTTCATCGGGAAGCGAAAAAACAGCAACAGCATATTCAGGCAGCCTTGTGCTGAATTATGAAATGACCTACAAGGGTCTTAAAGAGGCGATGGACTACATAAACAGCTATCCCGAGAGAATGAATATTGACAGCTTCACCACAACGGTGAACCAGGAAACGGGAAAGCTTACAGGAACCATGACAATAAACCTGTACAGTATTGCAGGAGAAGGCAGAGACTATGTTGAGCCGGAAATTGCAGGCATAAAGACAGGTGTTGATAATATTTTTGGAAGTGATTGATGAAAAGGTTAAAGGTTGACGGCAAACTGAATAAGGACAACCGGGGTGTGACTCTGGTAGAGGTTGTTGTCAGCCTTTTAATTATTGCCATAAGTTTCATTCCGCTACTGATGACCTTTGTGCAGGCGAGCAGAGTAAACAGCGCTACCAACACGAAGACCTATGCCAATGCGGCAGGAGAGAACATTATGGAGGCCGTGAAGGCAAAGGGCATTGAGGACTTTGCTTTATGGTACTACGAGGAAAAGGGAAAGCCTTCGGATTTCAGGTATGCAGCTTTTGATGAGCTGAGCGGGAAAGTGAAATTCGTAAAGTCTCCCGGTGATTATGTTTATGAGTTTACAGATGAAATCCAGGGCACGAAAAAGTACAACATCAAGGTGAAGATTTCTCCTGCAAACTATAAGAACCTTACGAATGAGGAAGAGGAAGCTCCGGCACTCTTTAACGATTACACCTTCGCTGATTTCTCTGCATTTTCCAGTGATAAAACGGTGCTGATATTTCCGAAGACCGACGACACGATTTATCAGCCTAAGGCAATGCCGGCAGTATCCGCAACGCCTACACCAAAGATTTATCCCGGCTTTGATGATAAGGCGGTGTCCTATTTTATGGACCTGAATCAGGATTATGTGGAAGATAAGTACATAAAGAAAAAGCTGGAAATAGAGAACTATAACGACGAAGTAAGACGACACAATAAGCTGGACAGCGGCGAGGAAGGTTTTGAACTATGGACGCCAAAGCCACTGCCGGTGCGTGAACAGTGCAGAACCGCCAGAACCATAAGAAGTAATGTTACAAGAAATATCGTTGTGGAAGTCAGCAAAAACAGGGTGACCGATGACACCCTTGGAAGAATTGACGGACACGGCTACGTAATCAATTCATACATTGTTTACACGGCTTACAGTACCGACACTCCATTTTATGCAGAAGAAACGCCCCACATAGTTTATCAGGGCTACTGCACAGATGTGTATGTGGACGAGCTGGAATCATTGTTCCTTCTCTATACAGCTCCTGAAGAGGGCAAGCAGTTTAAGGCGGGAACCGATATCACGGTAAAATCCACTGCGGATATTGACTTTGACTGCTATATTGCAGTTCAGGTAAACAGAGACAAAACAGATGAGACCTACGTATATCCCGGCCTTACGGTTTCCAACGAGCCGGGTAATGGTCACACGATAACCTACTACTCACAAAGCGAACTGAATGTGGGAGCGGGAATCACTCCCGAAAAGGGACTTATTAAAGATATGGCAGAAGCGTCCAACAGAATCTTTGAGATTACCGTGGACATATATGAGGGCGGAACCGATGCTTCGGGGAAACCTGATTTTACAAATCTTCTGTCCACAATACGATCAACCTACGTTAACGATACGGAGATAAAATGAGCAAAAAAATCCGTAAACTGAATAATCAGGGCTCAACACTAGTGCTGGTAATAGTGGTTTCACTTTTTGTGGCTATTATTGCTGCACTTGTTCTTTCTCTTACCTTCAGGAATCTGGAAAACTCCAAAATCAGAAAGGATTCGGCAGATAATTTCTATAATGCGGAGAATGTTCTTGATGAAGTAAGAACCACGCTGGAACAATATGCGGACCAGGCAGCGCAGGCAGCATATTCGGCATGGCTTGAGGAGTACAGCTTTAAGAAAAACTCCGATGAAAGAAGAGAGCTGTTCTTCAGAGTATATGAAGAAACCTTAAGAGACCTTATTCAGACGGAATTTGTAGATAAACTTAATGACAGCGATTCTGATAATGACACAAGCTTCTTTACAGACAGAGCGGTTGCGGAGGGCTGTAAGGTTCGCTGGAATACTAATGAAGTGACAAAATTCGGACTTAAGGATATAAAAACCGATCCTGTATCCGGTGCAGCCATATATAACGGAAATGTGGTGCTGGAGGGCGTGTCCATAACATATACCGATAAAAAGGGACTTTCCACCACCATTACAACAAATCTGGATTTTGACATAACGTACCCCGGCTTCAAGGTGTTTTCTGCATCTCCCGAAAAGCCGGCATATCAGTACATCATAATTGCAGATGGTGACGTATATAATCAGGGCGCAGGAGATAAGCTGAACCTGTACGGAAACATCTACGCCGGGGGCGACAACGAGGATATGGATTCCATTAACGGTATCCGATTCTCTGGCAGCGGCACAAAGGTCAATATTTTCTCAGATACTATAGTCACAAGAAATGATTTTGTGGTTGAAGACTCGGCAGGAGTAAGAATCGAGGGAAGAAGAAAAGAGTTTAACAAGGACACACTTTCTTACGTTTCCGAGCTTTGGGTAAACAATATTCTGCTTACAAAATCCAAAAAGGGAAGCTCCGGAGCACAGATGCTTATGAACGGCAGAGCCTATGTGGCTGATGACCTTTCCTTAAACGCCGACAATACAAGCTTCAAGCTTAATGGAGAATACTATGGTTACTCCGTAAGTAACGCTAAGTCCAATGATGCTATGAGAAATGGTACAGCAGACGGCAGTTCCGCAATAATTATCAACGGCAAAGATGCGAAACTGGACTTATCGGCGGCATCCACATGGGTATCCGGAAAAGCCTTTATCTCTGTTCCTGATTCCTTCGGAAGCACAAGAATAGAGAGCTTCATTGAAGGTGAATCCATTACTCACAGAGGCCTCCAGTCAGCATACCTCCTTCCGGGAGAATGCCTTGAGGGCGTGGGACATAACCCAGTCAGCATGGAAGAGTACACACGACTTCTGGCCGATGAAAATGGTAACTTCAACCAGGATAAGCTTAAGACAGAGAACTTCAGGGCAAAAACAGGTATCGAGCTTGATCTGTATGTGGACTACGATGCACCGGTTAGAAAGATAATCGTAAATTACAGACAGAACGGCGCCGACCACAAGATGGTTTATTTCTACCTTAACTTCAGAAATCACGATAAGGCACAGCAGTACTTCGAAAAATACTATGTGGCCAACAAGGCTCTTTCAGAAAAACGAATGGATATGTTCGGAAACGGACAGATACTTATAAATGCCGATGATGATAAGCTCATAAATACAGGAAACGTAATCGTATATAACGAAGACGGAACATCAAAAAAGCTGGAATTCATCGAAGGAAAAAATAAGTACAGCCATCCGGATATCGTAAACAAAGAAAGCGAGCTGAATACATATTACGAGGCAATTTCAACAACACTGGACAAGAAAAACTCTGGAACAAGCCTGGCATCAAAGGCTACAGACTCCCTGGTCATGTTTGAAAGAATAGATACCACGGAAGTGAAAAAGCAGGCCTTCACCATGGCGGACGGAAGCAAATACTGGCTCATTACCGGTGAAAACGTGGCATTACAGAGCAGTACCTACAGCGGTACCGACGGAGCCCTGATTATTGCCACAAACAACGTAACAGTGGAAGCCGGCATTGAATTCAACGGTCTTATTATTGCCGGAAACGACGTGATAATGCACGGAAATACAATCAATCTTGTATGTAACCCTGAAAAAATAGCAGAACTGATTTCAAAACATAAAGAAGTCAGCCAGTACTTTGTAGGAGAAGAAAGCTTTGCAGGAGCAAATGACGGCTCCATTTATGCATCAGACCTGATTACCGTAAATTATGACAACTGGAAGAAGAACTAAACAGAATAATGCAGGCTTTTCCTTGCTGGAGCTCATAGTAGTGGTACTTGTGCTGGGCATACTTGCAGGCGGCATGGCAGTGGGCATATCGGTTGTATATAATGCCAGATCCGATAGCGCCGCAAAGAAGCTTTACTCCATGTTTACCACCGCACGAGAAACCGCAATGGCCTATTCAGATGGCGAGACCTGGATTACCATAATAGAGAAGGACAATGACCTCTATGCGGGAATCTATGTCAAAGAAACCGGTATCACTGAACTTAAGGCAGAAGAGAAACTGGGCAGCAACCGAATCACCGTGGAACTTAAGGCAAGTGACCAATATGTAGGCGGCACCACTGAGACAAGCTACAAAAAAGTAACAACAGAAGGCATAAGCATATACTATAACTCCGCAAATGGTGGACTTCGGGGGCAGACAGCTGAACTGAAAAAGCCGAGCGAAGGCGCAGAGGGCAATTATTATCTGACAGATATCAAGGTTTCGGGCAGTGAAACCATAGAATACATTGTAATCCCTGAAACGGGGCGAGTTTTAAAGAATGAGTAAAAGGCAGAGTATAAAAACGAATAATAAGGGAATCACTCTTATTGAGCTGGTGGTGGTAATCCTCATGGTGGGAATTATCAGCACCATGCTTGTGGTTTTTATATCCTCCTCCAGATCCAATTATACTACGCTTTCCACTGAGGTGACTCTTCAGCAGGAGGCGGGCTATGCTCTTTCCTATATTGGTGATGTGGCTGTGGAAGCAGAGGAGTTCTGCGAAGTAAAGAACTTAAGCGTGAATGGAAACTCTGTGCAGGCCTTTTATATTAAGGCTCCGGATTCAGCCACTCAGATTAATTATGAAAAGGACTATTACTACATTCTTGTGAGAGAGCAGGACAATACATTAAGGTTTTTCAGACTGAGTTCCGAGAATGTGGACTCTTCAGACTTTACTGAGCTTGGAGAGCTGGATATGCAGAAAATCATCGCAGCCAACGATGTGCTGGGAAACAGCAGAAGGCTTCTGGCAAATTATGTGGAAGACATAAGTGTTACTCAGGACAAGAAGCTTTTGAAGTTAGACATTAAGCTTCAGCTTCTTGGAAAAGAATACACTGCAAAAAAATCGGTTTATGGAAGAAATTTAAGATAGGAGGAGCTGTATGAAGGCGTGGAAAAAATCAGTAATTGCCGCAGTAACGGCTTCTCTGCTTGTGGCCGGACTTGCTGCTGCAGGTCAGCTTTTTAATTTTGGAAAAGAATACAAAACACTGGCGGAAGACGTAGTGGGTGCTGATGGAATTTATAAGACAATTCCCGAAAATGGCACTCTCGGAACGGAGTCCAATCCTTTTGTCGTTCTGGAAATAGTACCCAATGAACTTCAGGCCCAGATGGGATACCTGGTGGCGGGTCAGGAACCTGTAAAAGTCAGCGAAATAACAGGCGATTCAACAACCACGATGGCTCGTAAAAATGAGATTGTGGGAACTTTATCGGACTGGTTTTCTGTGGAGAAAACGGACCTTGTTTCCATGGATTTCAGAACTTCATATGCAGATTCCACCTTTGAGGAATATGGAAGAATCTATAAGAGTGAGGACGCGGGCACAGCTGACAGATATGCCGAATATGTGAGAGTGCCCGGCGGAAGAGGCGGAAACTACGAGCTTTTTGTGGATAAGCGTATGGTCGAGCTTGTCCTTGTAGATGGCTTCAGTAACTATTCCGGACAGATATTCATTCCTCTTACGAGAATTTATGTAGATGCTACCGATGTGGGCCTGGAAGCCGGAAAATACGAGATGAATCCCGAGACTGGTAAAATCGGATTTGCAGGCCGTCAGGGCTATTTGTACGATGATGAAGAGAAGAAGTACGTTCTTGATGATGAGGGAAACAAGATTCCTGCAGGTACCCTTGTAAAGCTCGAGGACGAACTGAGAAATAATGCTGTTACGGCGTCCTATCTTGAGCTCACAACCGACTACTACGAGCATACCAGATACGTTGCAGTACTGAATCAGGAGTATCCGGCAATAAGTGTCAACGATACGATTCTTTCCTTCTATTACGACTATGATAAGCAGTATCGTCTGGAATACGTTTATTCAGTAAGGCCTGTTGCGGATAATTCCGGTGAATACAGACTTATATACAAGAACTATGAAGAAAGTAAGGAAATTGCCGCAGACCCGGCACAGAAGAGCAACTACAATGGCCAGCTTGTAAGAACGGAGCAGGAATACAACGAAAATCCCGGCTTCTACCCGGATACAATCGGAGCAATCCCGGAAAGCGTCGCATTAACAGCCTTCTATCAGTGGAAGCTTGTTAATAATGATTTGTTTAAAAAGTACGCTCTGGGACTGAATTATAAGAATGAGACCTTCGCACAGGGCGAAGATGTGGCTGCTTATGAATTTTTGGGCTGGTACTACGAACCTGAAGGGGTAAACCGCTTTAATGCTACCGCTGCGGTTACAAAGAGCACCAACGTATATGCCAAGTGGGCGGAAAAGTACACAGGAGAATCTAAGGAATATACAATCAGCTTTGATCCTAATGTCCCTGAAGATGAAGTTGCGGACGGTTTTGATTTTTCAATGACTATTGAAAGAATAGCTGAGGGAAGCAGAATTGTTGCACCCTCTGGAGCACCCCACAGAACGGGCTACACTTTTCCAGGGTGGTATATAGATACCGCTTGCACTCGTATGGTCCAGTTTCCTATGTCCGTAAACAGCTCGGCAACACTTTATGCGGGCTGGAAGGCAGCTTCCAATGAGTATCTCATAAGCTTTAATCTGAACACAGTATACAGTGATGTGTTTAATGCTCCTGAAACTATCGTTAAGGTTCAGGACAATAACCGTACTGTGGAAGATGTAACCGCAAAGCCTGTAAATCCTGAGAGGAATGGCTACACTTTTGGCGGCTGGTATTGGGACTCTGCCTGCAGAACCGAATATGATTTCCTGAGCCCTGTACCTAAAGGATACTCAGGATCTGAAATCACACTTTATGCACAGTGGATACCGGTTGGTGGAGAGCCGACCTATGTTATCAATTTCAATAAGAACGAGCCGGCATCAGCCAAGGCAACTGCAGCAGGCACTGCACAGTCACTGTATGTGAAGCACGGACAGAATGCTGCAGAATCAGGTTATTCTTATGACAGCTATCAGCTTACTTTGGAAGGTAACATTGCAAAAAAGCTTCAGGATTATGATGTGAGAGTGGTTACCGTTACTCCCGGGGATTTAAGTAAGGCTGAGAATCTTAAGCTTATTGACAGAGCCAATCTGATTGTGATTTCCGAGCCTGCATATAATGGTGGCAGCGGTGCCGCAGGCTACAACAGAGAACTGGCCGATATTATGAGGGCATACAGAAACACAAATCTGTTTCCTGCCATAACTTCCAAGACATATATCTCTACAAAATACAGCTTTTCCGAGGCGGGCAACGACCTTTCTTTTGAGGCTGTAAAGAGGATTTTTGCCAGAATCACAGGACTTAATGACGGTATAAAAATATGCCCTGTGATTATGGATTACTCAGTAATAAATAACATCATTAAAAATGGTGTCAGCTCCTCGGAGCAGGATTTTAAGGGAAATCTTTCAGACGGTGAAGAGCTTTCGCTCTCAGGAAGTAACAGAAACGCCTGGAGCAGTAATCTTTACAAGCTTTACCTTATGACTCAGCAGATAAATCCTGTTACTTTATGGAACGCGTATATAAGCGATGACAGCCCTATAGAAGGATACTCCATCGATAACAACGGCAATTTTGTTGTGGAGACAGCGGAAGGCATAAAGAGATATTCCTATTGGAATAATTATACACTGATTCCATGGAATACTGTAACGAAGGAAGGCTGGACCGCCTATGAGAAGGGAGATACAACCTGTCTGGATCTTATTGGAGTCACCTTTAATTCCTTACTCCCTTCGGGCTCAACCTTCAGTAAAATCAATCACCGTATGCTTGTTATGAACAACAGCGACTCCTACGGAATTGCATCTGCTTTCAGAAGCGGCGCCCTTCCCATGGCAAACAATGAGCCTATAAAGGGCCTTTTTGGAGAGCCTTTAACAGGTGATACATATTCGCTGGCTGACGGAATTTACTACATGCTTTCGGATAAAACTGTATCCGAAAACTTTGATAAAGACCTTCATCTGCTGGAACTTGAGCCTTCCGGCGTTATTAAGGAAAACGGAATAGCAGAGTCCTTTAAAGACGAAAGCTACTGGTTCTGGCTTGTTTCAAGATATGTGCCTGATTATTCGGGAAAAACAAAGGTTACACGTATGAGTACCTCTGAATTCATCGGAGACATTCAGAACGTCAACAGCACGTATGACATCTTGTACGTGGGCGGAAATAATGCAGGTATAATTGAAGAGTACATGCCCCTTGCAGCAAAGAGAGCAAAATTCGGCGCAGGCGTTCAGATTATGGTATCTTCCTGGGATATTTCAAAACCCGATCCCCAGACTATATCCGGATTTTCTCGCTGGGAGGCGGGAAGAGTCATTATTTCCAAAACAGCAGGAAACGGCCTTACAAAGGTTGGCAGACACATTCTTTTAGGCAATCAGAGCAATGGTAATGAAGTTGCCAATCAATATTCCGATAAGAGATTCACGATAAATCTTGTAGGAAAAAATGACAAAAAATACCGAGTATGGATTAACGGAACATGGGTATACTGTAGTGACATTACGGCAAGCTTTACAAATCCCGGAGGCGGTGAGGTGACATTTGGTACGTCCAGTGCCCATGACAAATCGCTGGAGTGCGTAGGAACACGAGACTATTGGACAAGCTGCCAGTACTATAATACAAGAGACAAGGCATGGTACAACTGCTACTTCTACATCAGCGATTATTATGCAAGTAATGCAACCGATATGTGGGTGCACTACAACGAGGCCACAAAGGTAAACAACGGCGATACCATCATTCTTGATAATGAGCAGCAGCTTATTGTGGGAGAAAGCGGTACCTACGTATATTCACACATAGGAAGAGTCGTAACAGCCAACGGAAATGCCGGAGAAGTAAAGCGTGACACAGGCTATCTCCTGTCCGGAAGAGACGACGTTTCCATAGAGAAATCACCATATTCAGGAAATGACCTGACAAACGTTAAATATAAGGCACTTAAGAACTTTATAGATGCAGGATACCCTGTCATTATAGGCAGCGAGCTGATGGTTACAGGTGCCGTCAACACAAATATAGTTGATACTGCATCATACATGTATAAGTTCCTTTCTGAGGTTAATTCGGAAAAGTATTCTGCACTTTGCTTCCATGAGGGAACAACCGGAGCAGAGCATGATAAGGACTTTATCAAAGCACTGAAAAACAAGAGCTTTGAAATCAAGATGCTTAAACAGCCTGTAGAGTATCATGATTACACACGTCCTGAATGGAGAAATCTTAAGGACAGTGAGATTTATGTTAACGGCGGCGATATTACGGCAAAAACGCTGGAATTCATTTTCGTACTTGATTCCACTGACCCTACGGATACCTATACAGTAAAATTCTTCATAGATACTAACGCTGACGGAAAATTCAGCGAAGTAACGGAAATGATGGATTCTGTTGATATTTCCGAAGTCAGATACAATTCCGCATCGGATACTTATTCCAAGGTTTCCAATGCGAGAGAGTACAGCCTTAAGAGCAATAAAACATATAAGCTTGTTATAAATGCAGGTGAGTATGTGGGAGTAATCCCTTGGAAACTGGAAGTTGTAAGCAATACAAAGAAACTGGTGTCCGATGATTTTACGGGTATGAGTGCATTCAAATCCGATGAAAAGGCATCATGCTATGTGCTTCAGATTTTACCTAATGCCAATGCGACAATTGTGCTTCCCTCCAACAAGGAAGTAAAGGAAGCCGATGAAAACGGCGGAATCCTTAAGAGCGTAAACAATGGCTACGGCGATGTGAGCTCCGGTTCACTTTATAATACGGCTCAGAAATTCTATAAGTATACAAGAGAACTGAATGATTTCGAGGTGGAATATTTCCGACTTACTGTTGATCAGTTCACACAGCTTGTGAATGACAGCAGTGCAGCCATTGCAAACGGCACTATTTCTGCTACGGATACTTATTGGTTCTCAAAGCTTGAGGGCTACGGAAACAAGGTTACAGAGGTGGATCGCTACGTTGATAATCTTTGGGAAGTTCCTACCTGGAATCCCAACCTTATTTCCTATGAACAGGTAGAAATAACCACAGAAAACGGCAACAAGAAGTGGGTATATCATTACAGAGTGAAAGAAACACAGTACTGGGTACCTCTCTATAGCGAAGAAGTGGGACTTAAGGACGGCACCCTTGTATGCAAAAACAAGCTTGGTAATGAAGTAGAGCTTGATATGCTTATTATCGGCTTTGCAGATGTTTATACGGACATTGAAAGCAATGCGGCCTGTGATGTAATCAACGAGTTCATTAATTCAGGAAAGGCAACACTGTTTACTCACGATACAACTTCCTACCACAATAAGCTGGGAAGCGGCTGGGGCTACAACATCAACAGATACTTCAGAAATATCCTTAAACTGGATCGTTTTGACGTTACAGAATTTAAGGGAACCGCGAATCCTGAGGCGGCCGATTGGCCGTTTACAACCGGTTCCAACGGAAGCCTTTCAAGAGTTGCTACGGAAAACGGATATGTGCTTAATCAGGGCTTTACTAACCTGTCCATGACTGCGCAGGTAGGTGCCAACATATCAACCAAGGTTACAAAATCCAACGATGGACAGATAACCTGCTACCCGTACTACATACCGGACAAGATGACTGTTGCCCAGACCCACGCTCAGTATTATCAGATAGACTTTGAAGACGATGATATTGTTGTATGGTATTCTATTTCCGATTATGGTTCAAATGTTTATAAGACAAAAAATGATGTAAGAAACAATTACTACATCTACAACTGCGGAAATATCACTTATTCCGGCGTAGGACATTCTGCTTCCACACTTTCGGACGATGAGACAAAGCTCTTTGTAAATACGATGGTTGCTGCCTATAAGGCAATTACCTCCCCCGCAAAGCCTACTATCCTTAATACGGATAAGGCATCAAACAAGGAGTCTCTTGAATATCTTTACATTGATTATGACGAGACGGTTCTTCCCGAACTTTCAGAACCTTTGGGCGATGAAATTGTGGGAGAAATCCTTTGGAACGATTATAACGGAAACGGCATTATGGACGAGAACGAGGCCGTTGTGGAAAGCGTTACAAGGCAGGAGTGGAAGGACGAAAACGGTAATGGCATCGTTGACGAAGGTGAGACTACCGAGGAGGTAATTAATCACCAGGTTACAAACTTCTATAAGCGCGTATTCTTTAATGTTAAGAGCTATGGAGTGGTACTGAATAAGACGCTGACCATGCATATTTATCCTATTGAACTGGATAAGGACACCGGAAACGTTATCAACAGATTGAGAGAGTATCCGATGAACATTACGGCATACAGATACAATCCGGACAATCTGAACGAGACACCGGAAATCGTTGCAGAGAGCCCAAGAGCTTTCAGCTTCCAGTATCAGAATGCAAGCGGAGATGTAGTGACAGAAACCATTAACGGACCTGAAGTTAAGGCAGGGGAATACTACTATGTGGATATACCCCTAAACGACAGATACTATTCAGAGTTATTTGCAGCAGGACCCACTACCGGAACGTACAGACCGGCAGCGACAGATAAGTTTGCGCTGGATTCCAACAGCTCCTTCGGCATAAGACTGGATATTATAATGCGCTATGGTCGAGACCAGACGGAGAACCGACCATTGTCTGATGCGGTGGATATTGTATTTACACGCAGAGGATTATTTAATATTGATTAACTAATTTATCGGGCCGTGAAAGGGTATTGACAAATTCACGGCCCGGTCTTAAACTTAAATGCACAATTAAACATAGAGGGAGTAGTAGCGTGAATGTTCACGTGGTAAGTTCAACAATCTCGGCTTCGGCCTGGCTTATCTTAAATAACGAGACTCGTGCATGCTGAAAAGCAAACAGTATAAAAGAAAAGGAGTATATTATGATTATACCTGTATTGTTGTTCGCACTGGGGCTCGTTCTTTTAATTAAGGGCGGCGACTGGTTTGTGGACGGAGCCACCGGAATTGCCAAGCGCTCCAAGTTGCCTGATATCGTGGTTGGTGCCACAGTTGTTTCTATCGGAACTACACTCCCGGAAGTTATGGTTTCTACTACCGGCGCAGTTCAGGGATTAAGCTCAATGGCTTATGGTAATGCGATCGGTTCCATTATCTGCAACACAGCACTTATTGCTGCCATTTCCATTGCATTTAACCCGGGACCGGTTAATACAAAATCCATGAGAATGCCGGTTATCTTTTTCTTCTCAAGTGCGGCGGTTTATTGTATTGCGGCATATTTACTCGGAAAGTTCCCACGTATTATCGGTATAATAATGCTGGCAATCTGCCTTGTTTATCTGTTCCTTACGGTTCATCAGGGCATGAAGAATCCTGACAGCGTTGAGGTGGAAGAGGAAGAGGAAACGAAGGAACACCCGCTGTGGCTGGAACTCATTATGCTTGTAGGTGGTGCGGCACTTATTGCAGTAGGTGCAAAGCTTCTTGTTGATAATGGTACGCTCATAGCTCAGGCGCTTAAGGTTCCTGAAACAGTTATTGCCCTTACGTTTGTTGCTCTTGGAACAAGCCTTCCCGAGCTGGTTACAACCATTACCTCCCTCAGAAAGGGACATGCACAGCTTGGTATAGGAAATGTTATCGGAGCAAACGTATTTAATCTCGTGCTTGTTTCCGGTGTTTCCGTTACAATAGCACCTTTTGCGGTACCTGAAGGAAAGCTGCTTTTCGGACAGAATGCTTCACTTGTACTTGATATTCCTTTGATGCTTTGTGTAATGCTTCTTATGTGCGTACCTGCACTTGTTAAAAAGAAGTTGTCACGTTGGCAGGGAATTATTCTTCTTGCAATTTATGTAGCTTTCGTTACATTCCAGTTCTTTGTATAAATATTTGAGAGCATAAATAAACAGCCTTGGGCCAAAAGCTCAAGGCTGTTTTTGCGTGGGATATCAATTGTCATTTCGTACAAAAAAGTAGATTATCAATGAGGCTGCAAGTATTCCGATGGAATCGATTAAGACATCGAAGACTCTTCCTGAACGGCCTGGAACAAAGTACTGATGAAGTTCATCTCCTGCGGCAAAAAGCACCGTAACACCGAAAGTTATAAGCACTCTGAAAAATGCCTTTATCGTATGGGAACGGCTGTGGTGATAGTGGTTGTTTTTCAGCTTTGCCAGAGCATAGGCACTGTTTTCGGTTGCCAGAATATATCGCTCTTTCAAGGTGTACACGGATACGGGGAGATACACCGTGCCTGTAAGGAAAAAGTATTCGGTGATGTGAGCGAGTTTGCGTATAAAGGGCTCTAAAGCATCGGCTGCGTTGTGAAGCTGGATATCGGTAAGGGAGCGGGAAAAGATGCTGCTCCACAGATTAACAAGCCACACGCATAGTCGATTCGAAAGTCCTCCGGAGGTTTCGCCGGGCTGTCCTGAAAAGAAAAATATCATGTACAGCATAAACAAAAGCGGAATCGGCACTATTATTTTCAGAATAAGTGATTTCTTCATTTCTGCCTCTATATAATAAATCTTTAAGGTCTGATTATTTTATCATAGAATAATTAGTATTTCCACCTCAATTATTCTGAATACTGTTTGTGGCTTTACTTTTCCGATTCATAAGTCTATAATACTCGTTAATATTATTTTTGAGAGGCATATTATGGCATTCGGAAACATGGGAGAAACCCTGAAGGTTATGGGCGCCTGGAACAAGTTTAAGGCCAATCATCCTAAATTTCCCGCATTCCTTCAGGCTGTGGGCAAGCGTGGATTCAAGGAAGATATGGTTATTGAGGTTATTATTACAGAGCCCGATGGTGAGCGCCTTGAGACAAGCATCAAAGTGCAGCAGAGCGATGTGGAGTTACTTAATGAACTGAAGACAATGGCAGCAAATCGTCAGCAGTAATAACAGGGAGGCATATATATGCATATCACATTAACCGGTAATCTTGGAAGCGGAAAGTCCACTATCAGCAGGATTTTTAAGGATAAATTCAATTACGAAATATATTCAACAGGACGTGTTATCCGTGAGCTTGCGGAGGAGCGAGGCATTACGGTTCTTGAAATGAACAAGCTTATGAGTGAGGATAATCGTTATGATCATATGATTGATGATAAGTCCGCTCAGATTTCAAGGGAGCGTCAGGATGATGATATTTTCTACGATTCAAGACTTGCCTGGCATTTTGTGGGAAAGGCATTCAGAGTATTTCTTTCCGTAAGCCTGGATACTTCCGTAAAGAGAATCATGGGAGATAATCGTGGCAGCGTGGAAAGCTTCAAGTCTTATGATGAGTGCAAGGCCTCCATTGTGGCTCGTGTGGAGGAAGAGGAAAGACGTTACAGAGAAATCTATGGTATAGATTATTTTGATTATACAAATTACAATCTGGTGCTTGATTCATCATGTTGTCCTCCCGAAGTGCTGGCTCAGATTCTCTATGATGAGGCTGTGGAGTACTACAAAGCAATGGATGAGGGAAGGGATTATACCCGTCTGATTATCAGCACAGAGCGTGGTCTGGGGGACTTCGAAGAGGAGTGCCAGATGGCCGGTGTTGACCCGGAAGTTAAGTCCTACGATGGATACGAGTTCCTTGTTCTTTCAATTGAAAAATAGTGATTGGAAACGGCTCTTTTGGGCCGTTTTTTTTGCTTTTTTGTGGGAGATATCATATAATGTGAAAAATACGTGGGTTAAGGAGAAGTCTATGAAATTAATTGTAAGAATCGGGGTTAACAGAAATTTTGCGGCGGAGCTCTGGAATGGCCGGCAGATTTCGGCAGGCAGAAAAATAGCCGATTTGCTGGGGAAATATTGTACTGCAGTGCATTATGTGAATCTGGCTTTTGCGGTGGTGAGTGTTAAGGATACAGATTCTGATGCTGTTTCGGCACATATAATGCAGGCGTGGGAGAGGGAATTTCCTGAGCATGGGGCAGACATCAACATCATGCTTATAGAGGACACCGGCGATGCCATATCTGAGGTTATGACGGTTATTTACGGTGTTTATTATGGCTTTGAAGAATATCAGAAGATATGCACTCAGATTGCCAGAACATTCCCTTTGATAAGAAATACAAAAAAACTGGGTTCCTTTTATTCGATGAGCTATCTTGTGTCCATTGATGACGGCTGTGGTTTCACTCAGATGTGTGCTTCTTTTTCGGATTTTCTTCAGAAATGTGCCATTTATGAGAACATGGACACAAGCTATTATGAGTATAAGGTGACCGGCGAGGATGAGGTTTACTATAAGTGGGAAACTGTGGTGACAAATCTCAGCAATGAAGAATTGAATTTTCACGTTGTCGGAATTGATCTCAGCTATTTCCTTGACGAATCAAAACGTGACGAACTGAGAAAATTTATACACGCACTTCATAATGAGACATCAAAATATGTTTTTCTGTTCCGCGTGCCCTATCTTGACGAAAAGGCTTTCAAGGAATTCAGTAATATCATTAATGACTGTATGCCTGTAAAGTCCTTTGCAATAAAGCCTTATGGTGAGACCGAGATGATTGAGTTCGCCTATAATCATATGGCATCAATGGATGTTACTATGGAAAATGATGTGCTTCCTGTTATGGTGCAGCTTGTGGCTAAGGAAAGACGGGACGGCCGCATACATGGCTTCAAGACTGTAAAAAAGGTATGCGATGAAATGCTCTGGGCAAAGCTTCAGTCGGATGCTGCATTGATGCTGAAGGGAGAAAAGAATGATCCCGGCAAGATGAGGCTCGGGGATCTTGGAATGCTGAATGTGCTGGACGAGAAGACATCAAACGGATTTGAGGAGCTGGCAAAGCTTGTGGGCATGGAAGAGGTTTCAAAGCGAATCGGAGAAATCATTGCTCAGGCTCAGCTTGCGAAGAAAAATGATAAAATGGACAATCCATGTCTCCACATGCGTTTTGTGGGACCTCCCGGAACCGGAAAAACCACAGTGGCACGAATTGTTGGAAAAATCCTTAAGGAAAAGGGCATTCTTTCCAAGGGTGGATTTTTCGAGTACACCTCACGTTGTCTTATAGGTGAGTTTATTGGACAGACTGCACCAAAAACTCATCAGATATGTCAGGAGGCATACGGCTCTGTATTGTTCATTGATGAGGCTTATGCTCTCTATGACGGCAGCAGTGAAAAGGACTATGGAAAAGAAGCACTGACTACGCTTATTGCTGAGATGGAGAACCATCGTCAGGACCTGGTTGTAATTATGGCAGGATATACGGACGAAATGGCCAAACTGATGGAGGGTAATGCCGGTCTCAGAAGCAGAATGCCTTTTGTTATTGAATTTAAGAGTTACACAAGAGAGCAGCTGGCTGATATATTTATGAGCATGGCGAAAAAGGCTTTCAGAACTGAGGAGGGCTTTGAAGAAACCGTAAGAGAGTATTTTTCTTCTTTGTCGGACGGATATCTTTCGTCAAAAGAATTTTCCAATGCTCGTTTTGTACGTAATCTTTATGAGCGTACATGGGCAAAGGCGGCACTTCGTATGGAAAGCGAAAGCAATAGCGATATAGTACTCAGAAAGAGCGATTTTGAACTGGCATCTCAGGAAAAGGAATTTTCTGAGAAACTTATGACAGAGAAGAAAATAGGTTTTTAAATTTCGCTATTGACACTGAGGCTTTAACGTGCTAAATTAGCACACAACGAAACCGTTGAAGGAGAGTAAGTAGTCATATTGACCTACACAAAGAGAGTCGCAGGTGGTGGGATTGCGGCGGCAAGGCATTTGATGAATGGGCTTCCGAGGGCGAGCCGAACCGAAAGGTAGGTAAGACGGAGATGACACTTCGTTAACAACAGAAGCGTATCACTGCAATGCAGTTGTATGAATTGAGAGGATGTGTATTCACATCAAGCCGGGTGGCACCGCAGGATATCCTGTCCCAGCAAACAACAGTTTGTTGGGACTTTTTATTTTGTCCCGACAAGATTCAATTCAGACTCTTAATTAAAGAAAGGGAAAAAATCATGAAAACACTCAAAAAAGTCATCACAATCCTTATGGCACTCACAATGCTTATTTCTGCAGTCGGCTGCGGCGATAAGAAAGCAGACGGCGGAAAAAAGAAGTACGTTGTAGGTATTTGCAACTATGTAGACGATGCTTCACTTAATCAGATTTGTGAGAATATCCAGAACACACTTAAAACAATCGCTGACGCAAACAACGTTGACATCGAAATTCGTTACGATAACTGCAATGCAGATTCAAACGTTATGAACCAGATCATTCAGAACTTCATTACAGACAAGGTTGACGTAATGGTAGGTGTTGCTACTCCCGTCGCAATGGCTATGCAGGGTGCAACAGAAGACAACAAGATTCCCGTTGTTTTCGCAGCTGTTTCCGATCCTGTTGCGACAGGTATTGTTGAAAGCCTTGAGAAGCCCGGTGCAAACGTTACAGGTACATCAGACTATCTTGATACAAACGCAGTACTTAACCTTATTTTTGCACAGAATCCCAACGCAAAGAGCGTAGGCCTCCTTTATGATGCAGGCCAGGATGCCTCCACAACAGCTATTGCACAGGCAAAGGAATACCTCAATAAGAAGGGCATTGCAATCGTTGAGCACACAGGCACAACTGTTGACGAAGTAAGCCTTGCGGTAGACAACATGATTATCGATAAGGTAGATGCTATCTTCACTCCTTCTGATAACACAATCATGACAGCTGAACTTACAATTTATGAGAAGCTTGCGAAGGCAGGTATCCCTCACTACGCAGGTGCTGATTCCTTCGCTCTTAACGGTGCTTTCCTTGGCTACGGTGTTGACTATGCTAATCTCGGCGTTGAAACAGCCAACATGATCAATGAGATTCTCCTTGGAGGAAAGACTCCTGCTCAGGTACCTGTAAAAACATTTGACAATGGTACAGCAACAGTTAATACAGACATCTGCAAGGAATTAGGCTATAATTACGAAGACGTTAAGAATGCATTCGAGCCTCTTTGCACAAAGGTTCAGGAAATTAAGACAGCAGAGAGCTTCAAGTAATAGTTCCCGCTGTTATGGGGGTAGTAAATGGAATTACAGGCAGTATTTGATTTGTTGCGAACAACATTAGAATTGGGACTGATTACATCACTTACGGTTCTGGCATTGTTTTTGAGTTATTCGATGCTGAACGTGTGTGATCTTTCCACCGACGGCTGTTTCACCTTGGGCGCTGCAGTGGGGGCAGTGGTGGCCTTATCAGGCCATCCTGTGCTTTCTATATTTGCGGCTATGGGTGCGGGTATGATTTCCGGTCTGGTTACGTCTTTACTTCAGACTAAGATGGGAATTGATTCGTTGCTTTCGGGTATCATTGTAAATACGGGTCTGTATTCCATTAATATTGCAGTAATGAAGAATTCTTCCCTTGTTAATCTTAACAAGACGGAAACGATTTTTACAATGGCTAAGAGAGCTCTGGAAAATTCTTTCCTGGCCTCCTCGTACAAGCTTGTTGTTATAATTGTGGCAGTTGCTTTGGTAGTTGCCTTTCTCGTATTTTTCCTTCGCACAAGGTTGGGTCTGGCTATAAGAGCTACCGGAAACAACCCTGCGATGGTAAAATCCTCCTCCATAAATCCGGTTTATACTACAATTGTAGGACTGGTGATTGCCAACGCTTTCACCGGACTGTCCGGTTGCCTTATGGCACAGTCACAGAAGTCGGCAAACATTGATATCGGCGGCGGAATAGTAACCATCGCCCTTGCCTCACTACTTATCGGAAATGCATTCCTTGGAAAGGGAAGCATACTTAAAAGAGCAATCGGAGCTGTGGCAGGTTCAATCATATTCAGATGTGTTTATACAATTGCGTTAAGACTTAAGATGCCTGCTTCCATGCTTAAACTTGTTTCTTCAATTATCGTTATCATTGCAATAGCCGGCCCATATTTCAGAGCTCAGATTCCTATGATCAAGCGAAAAATGGCGCTGAAAAAGGGACGTGAAAACGGAAGGGAGGAACAGTAATGTTAAAGATTACACACATTTCAAAAACCTTCAATCCGGGAACAATTAACGAAAAGGTTGCTATAAAAGATTTGTCGTTGCACGTGAAAAACGGAGATTTTATAACAATTATCGGCTCCAATGGTGCCGGAAAGTCCACGCTTTTCAATGCAATTGCGGGAACCTTTATCACAGATACGGGACGAATTGTCCTGGACGGCGAAGACATTACTATGCAGCCTGACCACAAACGTGCAGGAAAAATCGGAAGACTCTTCCAGGATCCCATGTTGGGAAGTGCACCGGGAATGAGTATTGAAGAAAACCTTGCACTGGCTGCCGGACACGGCGGCTGGCTTTCTTCCGTCACAAAAAAAGAAAAAGCCGAATTCAGAGAAAGACTTTCTCTTCTTGAAATGGGACTGGAAGACAGAATGAAACAGCCCGTAGGCCTTCTTTCCGGAGGACAGAGACAGGCACTTACGCTTATGATGGCCACATATAATCCACCTCGTCTGTTACTTCTCGATGAGCATACGGCAGCACTTGACCCGGCTACTGCGGACAAGGTTCTGGAGATTACTAGAAATATCACTTCGGAAAATAATCTTACATGCCTTATGGTTACTCACAATATGAATCAGGCACTGGAATTCGGTAATCGTATTATCATGATGGACAGTGGTAATATTGTGTTTGATGCTGAAGGTGATGCTAAGAAAGCACTGACACGAGAAATGTTGCTTGAAAAGTTTAAGGAATCTGCCGGAAAGAATCTGGATAATGACAGAATTCTTCTTTCATCAGAGCAGTAGACTGTAGTAGACCTTAGAAAAATTAATATTTTTTTCAAAAAAGATGTTTGTATGTCTTGAAGTTAAATCGTGATTATGTTACACTTTTGTTAGAATTTGGTCACAAGGGGAATATGACCAAAAACGGAGGTAGGACTTTGGGCATACAAGGGGTTGTATATCTGAAGCGGGCACATGGAGGTTACCGTGAAGAAAAGGGCTGACAGAAGACGGTTCTGGATTGGGACAGTGCTGTTGATAGTGATTACTGTTAGTGGTATTGTGGGCGCTTATCAATTCGAGAGAAGAATCGCAAAGGATTGTGAGACTTCTATTCAGAACGCGACAATTACAAAAGGCAAGAGTCTTAAAAACTACTTTGATACGAAGGTAGACTTTTTGAATATCCTTACACAGTTTCTGGATGATGATGCAGAGCTTTCCGCTGTGGAACTTCAGCAGATGACTGTCATAGGTGAAGAAATGTCTGCCTCTTCTTTGGGTTTCTATGATTATGTCACAAATACATGTATTTCCGACGACGAATATGTTGACAAAACTTTCATCGAGAATGCATGGGTTGATTGCCTTGGGAATAAAAAGGTTATCTTAAAAAGTACATCCGAGAAAAATGGGCATGATGAAATCATGCTTTGTGTTCCATGGAAAAAGAACGGTCATATTTTAGGTATGGCCTTTGCTTCGTTTTCTATGGACAATTTTATTGCAAAAGTATCTGAAAGCGTATTCGATGACAATGGATATAGCGTTGTCATTGACGGAGACGGTCTGGTTCTTATTCCGTCCTTCGCGATTTCAAGAATGGACGGCCGTGGAAACTACATAGTTGAGCCGCAGTTTCAGGGAGCTTTCGAAGAACAGAAGTTCAAAGAGATACTAAGAAATGCAGATGAAGGACTTAACACGTGCACAAGCATAAGCATAGCAGCGGAAAACTGTGTGGCCAGTGCAGTTACTCTCCAGGGTTATTCTAATATCTACGTTGTTTCCATTGTTCCCGAAAATATCGCATACGGAAAGAGCATTTCTCTTTCCAACATAATTATAATTTTCTTTGCGGTTATCGCCTTGATTATTGCGGTTCAGGGTATTTTGTATCTTCGTGCAAAGACCAAAAAGAAAAATGAAATTGAGGAAGCTGTTAATTATGATGAACTGACAGGACTTCCAACAAAGCCTTATCATAAACAACTGGCAACCGCACTTATTAAGAAGGGCGATTGTAATTATGCTTATGCAGTGTTTGATGTAAATGGATTTAAGTATATAAACAGCTCCTTTGGTTACGAGTATGGTAATGAAGCACTTAAATATATTGCTCACGTTATTGAGAACTCAATGACGCGAGAGGAAACAGTGAGCAGAACAAGTGGTGACCACTTCGCAATGCTTCTTAAGTATGACAATGCGGATGAGCTTGTAAAGCGTCTGGACAGCCTTATGGCACGCTGTGCGGATCTTCCCGAAAACAGCGAGGGAAGATCGGGTAAGGTGGTTTTCAGATGCGGTGTTTACATCATTAACGAACCCGTCGAAGACATTAACCGAATCCGAGCAAGAGCAAATGTTGCTCGAAAAGGCATTAAAAAGTCCATGACTCATCAGATTGCATTTTACAGTGAAGAGGACTTCAACAAGGACATTGAGGTCCACGAGCTGGAAGGTGATCTGGTGAACTCCATAAAGAACCGTGAACTCGTTGTATTTCTTCAGCCTAAATACAACATTCAGCAAGGAAAAATCAAGGGTGCAGAGGCATTGATTCGCTGGCAGCATCCTGAAAAGGGAATGATTAGTCCCGCAAGGTTTATTCCTATTGCGGAGGTGAATGGTTTCGTAAAGGACATTGATTTCTTCGTATTTGAGACTGTATGTAAAAAACTTAAGGAATGGGAAGAGGAAGGAAAGAAGCTAGTTACGGTATCAGTTAACTTTTCAAGACTCCATCTTAACGACGAGAACTTTGTAGGAAAGCTTATAAAATGTGCAAGGGAACATGAAGTTGATCCCTCGCTGCTTGAAATTGAGCTTACCGAAACGGCTGTTTATGATGAAATGGACAAGCTTCTCGAAATAATGTATCTTATAAAAGAAGCCGGCTTTGGCCTTTCAATGGACGATTTCGGATCGGGATATTCATCACTTCATCTGCTTAGAGAAATGCCCGTAGACGTACTTAAGCTGGACAAGGGATTTTTGGATGATTGTGGAAATAACAGCCCACGTGAGAAAAAGGTTCTTTCCCATGTTATATCCATGGCAAAGGATCTGGAAATTTCGGTTCTTGCAGAAGGCGTGGAGACAGAATCACAGAAGCAGTTCCTTGAAGAAGCGAATTGCGACATGATTCAGGGCTATTATTACGCAAAGCCCATGTCAATTGCTGATTTTGAAAAATATCTTGCCGATGAGCAATAGCGGCACTTTGGTTTTGGGGTAGTTGCTTACAGTGTAGGCAACGGAAAAAGCTCGGAATGCGATGCGTTCCGAGCTTTTTTTGTCTCAAATTAAATTTTCCAACCGAGAGTGGGGAAGAACCTGAATATTGCCAGAAATACTATCCAAGTGAAAAGACGGACCGCCACATACACAATCAGAACAAGCATGGGCGCCACCAAAGCAAAATCAAAGCCCGGCAGTGATGGGGCCGTGGTACGATAATTCCATATACCGCATAGAATTACGGTGATTACAAAAGTGTAGGACTGCCCCTTGAAAGTCAAAGAAGTGTAATGGTGCTTTTTTCTAAGTTCGGGGAACGGCCAGTCTTTTTCAAGCTCTTCCAATTTCTTTCGATTCTCATCCGAGCGGCCTAAAAATGATGATATGCAAAAGGGGGATATCAAAACGAAAAACAAAACGTAAAGAGGTGAAAAATTTTTGTATCCGTTAAATGCAAAATATACCTGAATTGCCCCGAGAAAAATCACAATAATTATGTTGGTCAGCTTAAGGCTGATGAACGATGCAATACGTGCCAATACTTTATCCATAAGTGTGCCTCCGAAGGTATTATAGCATATCTGAAAGGAATGCAACTAAAGATTTTTGAAAAAACGTCCGATATAAAAATCGAGGAGATTCATTAATAAAAAAACTATAAAATTCGATTGAAAAACAACAGAAAAATGTTTATAATCGATTGATGATTAGAGGTTTTGAAAGGAGTTTTTTTATGTTTAGTACTGATATCGGAATCGACCTCGGAACTGCTACCGTTCTTGTATATATAAAGGGCAGAGGCGTTGTTCTTACAGAGCCCTCTGTAGTTGCTTTTGATCGTGATACAAATAAGATTCTTGCCATTGGTGAGGAGGCTCGTCGCATGATCGGCCGTACACCTTACAATATTGTGGCAATCCGTCCTTTACGTCATGGAGTTATTTCCGATTACACCGTTACGGAAAAAATGCTTAAGCACTTTGTAAACAAGGCTGTGGGACGCCATCGTTTCGGCAAGCTTAACGTTTCCATCTGCGTACCTTCAGGTGTTACGGAAGTTGAAAAGAAGGCCGTTGAGGATGCGGCTTACACAATCGGAGCAAAGCGTGTTGCTATCATTGAGGAGCCTATTGCAGCAGCTATCGGAGCAGGCCTTGACATTACAAAGCCTTGTGGAAACATGGTAGTTGATATCGGCGGTGGTACAACAGATATCGCTGTAATTTCATTGGGTGGTACCGTTGTAAGTGCATCCATCAAGGTTGCAGGTGATGATTTTGATGAAGCCATCACACGTTATCTCAGAAAGAACAAAAATGTTATTATCGGTGCCCGCACTGCAGAAGAGATCAAGCTTAACATCGGTTCAGCTTACAGACGTCCTGAATCCATTGCAATGAATGTTAAAGGACGTGGTGCAGCAAGCGGACTTCCCAAGACTATCGCAGTTACTTCGGAAGAGACAGAAGAAGCTTTCCGCGAGCCTACTTCTCAGATTGTTGATGCAATTCAGAGAGTATTTGAGAAGACTCCTCCCGAACTTGCAGCAGATATTGCAAGCAACGGAATTATCCTTACAGGCGGCGGCAGCCAGCTCTGGGGACTTGAAGAACTTATCGAAGAAAAGACAGGTATCAGAACACTTACAGCGGAAAATCCTAAGACAGCGGTTGCTATAGGAACAGGTAAGTACGTTGAAGTTATTGATACAATGAAATAAATAAACAGATTCAGAAAGGGACGCTATGGTAAGAGGCTTATATACCGCATGGACGGGAATGAGAAACAATCAGAAAAAGTTAGACGTTATTTCAAATAACGTTGCCAATGCCTCCACCACAGGTTACAAGAACCAGGGTGTAACAAGCCAGTCCTTTGACGATATGTTGGGCATTAAGGTGAGAGACCGCTCCGTCAATTATCCTATGGATGAAAGAATCGGAAATATGTACCTCGGCGTAAAAATCGGTGAGGAGTACACAGACTATACACAGGGTTCTCTCAGAGAAACAGGAAACACTTTTGATTTAGCATTATCAGGAGATGGATTCTTTGCTGTTGAATACAAAAACAAAGCAGATGAAACATCAGTAAGATATGGTCGAGATGGTTCTTTCTCTCTTTCAGGGTAAGAGTTGTTGACACCAACGGTAACAGCCACCTGAGATATACAAGAGCAGGAAACTTTACGATTACCCGTGACGGATACGTTACGGATGCAGACGGCAATCATCTTCAGTCAGAGGCAGGGGATATGATAGTTCCTACAGACCAGAAGATTTCCATCGATCAGGGTGGTGCCGTTTATGCAAATGATGTGAGAGTAGATACATTAACGCTCTATGATTTCGAAGATTACAATTATCTTAAAAAGTTTGGTGACACAATGTATGAGCCTGTAAACGGTGCTACACCTAAGGATTCCGAGGGAGTTGTACGTCAGGGATACATTGAACAGTCAAACGTAAATGTCATCAATCAGGTGGTACAGCTTATAAATATTACAAGAGCCTATGAGGCAAATCAGAAGGTAATCCAGACAATGGATTCCACATTGGATCAGTCCGTCAATAATATCGGTCGAGTATAAAGATAAGGAGGAGCATGGCTTATGATGCGTTCACTCTGGACAGGTGCATCGGGAATGATTGCTCAGCAGAATGCTGTTGATGCAATTTCCAACAACCTTTCTAACGTAAACACAACAGGATATAAGAAAGAGACAGTAGAATTTAAGACTTTGCTTTACTCCAAGCTTCAGAGAAAGACTGAGGATAACGAAGGAAATCCGAAGCCTGTAATCGGTCAGGTGGGTTCCGGCGTTCGCACTGCATCCATTACTTCACGCTATGATCAGGGTCCTCTTACAACAACAGGAAATACTTTTGACTTTGCAATTGAGGGCGATGGCTTCTTCAGAGTACGTACAGGAGAGGGAGAGATTGCATACACAAGAGCAGGTAACTTCAATGTTTCTGTAGACCCTCAGGGACTTTCTCTTTGTACATCAGAAGGCTACCAGGTTCTTGATACAAATGGTGAACCCATTGTATTCAGCAGAGAAATCAACACTTCAAAGCTTATTATAGATTCTTACGGACGCTTCTCCTACAGAGAGGTTGACGATACAATAACAGACCTTAATCTTCAGGTTGGTCTTGCACAGTTCAGCAATCCCGCAGGTCTTCTTAAGATTTCAGGAAGCCTTTTAAGGGAAACTGATGCATCCGGTGAGCCAAGAATTGAGGCTGACGATGCAGAACTTAAGAAATCAAAGGTTTATTCCGGCTATCTGGAAGGTTCAAACGTTCAGACAGTAGACGAAATGGTAAATCTTATCGTTGCACAGCGTGCATACGAAATGAATTCCAAGATTATTTCAGCATCCGATGAGATGCTTCAGCAGGCAAATAACCTTCGCGGATAATCCGTGAGAAAGGATAAGGCATGTCTATAGAAATAGGCTCAAATTATTTTTATCAGCAGCAGCTCCGGTCTACAGCAGCAAAGTCCAGCGCCGACAAGCTTTCAGGAAAGCTTTCGGGGCTCAGTGCTTCAGAAGCTACAGATGAAGAGCTTATGGAGGCATGCAAATCCTTTGAGCAGTATCTTGTTGAGCAGGTTATGAAGTCTACTAAAGAGGCAATGATTCCTAAGAGTGAAGAGGACGACAATCAGTACATGAAATACTTTGGCGAAAATCTTTACCAGGAATATGCAAAGCTTGTAACTGAAAATGCGAATCTCGGAATAGCGAAAATGCTTTACGAGTCCGTAAAGAGAAACACTTAATATGACGGTCAGTGGTTATATCACAAAAATAGTATACAGAAGCGAAGAAAGCGGTTATACAGTCATGACACTTGACACAGAAGGTACGGAAATCTGCTGTGTAGGAGTTATGGCTGTTTTTGATGAGGGCGAATTTGTTGAGGTTGAGGGTGAGGAAACGTTCCATCCTCAGTATGGCGACCAGATAAAGGTTTCAAAGATTACTCCGGTTCAGCCTACCGACGCAAGTGACATGGAAAGATATCTTGCCAGCGGAGCTATTTCCGGTATTGGAGAGGCTTTGGCGGCAAGAATTATTAAAAAGTTCGGAAATGATACTTTCAGAATAATCGAGTTTGAACCTGAGCGTTTAGCCGAGGTTAAGGGCATAAGCGAAAGGGGGGCTCAGCGAATTGCGGAGCAGTTTGTTGAAAAACAAGAGGCACGAAATGCCATGGTTTTTCTATCTCAATATGGGGTGTCAAATGCTCTTGCACTGAAGATATTCAATTACTACGGATCGCGTATGTACATGGTTCTACGAGAGTCTCCTTACCGTATTGCCGAGGATATTCCGGGAGTCGGATTTAAGACTGCGGACTCCATCGCACTGGCTATGGGAGTGGGTGAAAATGATGAATCGAGAGTGCGTGCGGTCATTCTTTATGTGCTGACTGAGGCGTCTATAAACGGGCATTGCTACCTTCCGCAGGAGGAACTTTTAGATCAGGTTTACTCAATGATTCGTGTGGAAGACGAACTGATGCTGAGACAGCTTACAAACCTGGCCATTGAAAAAAAGATTGTAATTAAAGACGAAGAAACAAGAAATGTTTATCTGGCGGCATTTTATTATATGGAGCTTAGTGTGGCCCGTATGATCTGCGACCTTAACTGCCGCTATGATATATCTGATGAAAAACTTGAAGCTGCTCTTACAGGTGTGATGAAGGACCTGGATATCGACCTTGATGAACTTCAGAAGGAAGCGGTTTTTGAGGCGGTAAGAAGCGGCGTGTTCATTCTTACGGGTGGTCCCGGTACAGGAAAAACCACCACAATAAATGCCATCATCAGGCTTTTTGAACGAGAGGGAATGGACGTCCTTCTGGCTGCACCTACCGGACGTGCCGCGAAAAGAATGAGTGAAACCACCGGACATGAGTCAAGAACACTTCACAGATTACTTGAACTTACAAGAATAACCGAAGGGACAGATACGTCTGCCATGGCTTTTACAAGAAATGAGGGCAACCCTTTGGAGTGTGATGCCATTATTGTGGATGAGATGTCCATGGTGGATATATCACTAATGCATGCACTGCTGAAGGCTTGCGTTGTTGGCACAAGAGTTATTCTGGTGGGAGACGTTAATCAGCTGCCCAGCGTGGGTCCGGGTAACGTTTTACATGATATAATCGATTCAGGACGAATAAAAACCATAAAGCTTGAAAAAATATTCAGGCAGGCTGCGGAAAGTTCAATAATTGTTAACGCTCACAAAATCAACAAGGGAGAAACAATTTCTCTCGATAACAAGGTTAATAATGACTTTTTCTTTCTGGGCCGAACTAATATAAATGAGATACTTGAAGGAATCGTATACCTTGTGAAGGATAAGATTTCGCGTTTTGTGGATGCAACACCATATGAGGTTCAGGTCCTTACACCAATGCGAGCGGGTGAGCTGGGATGTGAACGCCTTAATGTGACGCTGCAGGCTGCACTGAATCCTCCTTCGCCGGACAAAACAGAAAAGGTATTTGAAAACGGACGTATTTTCCGTGAAGGCGATAAGATAATGCAGATTAAGAACGATTATCAGCTTGAGTGGGAGGTACGCAGTAAGTACGGCTTACCAATCGATTCAGGAACAGGAGTATTTAACGGAGACTGCGGCAGAATTAAAAGCATTGATAACTTTGCAGGACGCATTACCGTGGAATATGAAGAGGGAAGGATTGTAGATTACTCCTTTGCTCAGACCGACGAACTGAATCTTGCCTACGCGATTACCATACATAAAGCACAAGGAAGCGAGTATCCCGCAGTGGTTATTCCACTGCTCACAGGCCCCATGATGCTGTTCAACAGAAACGTGCTTTATACAGCTGTTACGAGAGCAAAAAAGTGTGTTACGATTCTTGGAAGTGCAGACACCGTAAACATGATGATTAAGAACACAATGGAGCAGACAAGGTACACAGGCCTTAAAAGAGCATTGGAAGAGATTCACTGATTGCTGCATTCTTCTCAAAAAGTTAATTGTTTTGAGGTATTCCCTGTTGTAGAATATAGCACATAACCGCACCTTTCGGGAGAAATGGGTTGCGGAGGATCATGAAAAGTATATTGTTTCCGGAGTATTGTCCTGTATGTTTCGAACCGGTAGTGCCGAGAGGAAGGATGCTGCATAAGGAATGTGAAAAGCGGGTTCGGTTCATCAATCCGCCGATTTGCATAAAATGCGGAAGTCCTGTAAGGGACAGTGAAGAAGTTTATTGCAGTTCCTGCAACAGGCGTCAGCTGTTTTTCGATATGGGAAGAATTACATTTCCCTATCGTTCCCCCCATACAAAAGGCACTTAAAGAGCTGAAAACGAACGGAACCGACGAGTTTGTTGACTTCTCTGGAAGAACATCCGCTATGCGACACAGGGACTTTATTAAAGCAACAGCACCGAAGGCCATTGTGCCGGTGCCGCTGCATTTGGAAAAACGGTGGTACAGAGGCTTTAACCAGGCAGAGCTGTTGGCGGAAGTCATCGCAAAAGAAACGGGGATTCCGATGGTACCGCTCCTCAAAAAGGAACGACGCACCAAAGACCAGAAAACTCTTTCTGGAGAAAAACGATGGGAAAACCTTCGAGGAGCCTTTAAGACAACTGTTCCAAAGGACGGCAATATACCTGAAAAAGTTCTGCTTGTAGATGATGTATATACAACAGGAAGTACAATTAACGCCTGCGCCTACGTACTGAAACAGGCCGGAGTGAAAGAAGTATTTTTCCTTTGCATCGCTACAGGAACAGCGGAATCTTAAATAGGAAAGGGTGAAATTATGGAGCTGCGAAATTGTGCAAGTTGCGGAAAAATGTTTAATTATGTTTTAGGTAGTGCACCTATTTGCCAGGAATGCGCCAAGAAAATGGACGAAAAGTTTAATGAGGTTAAGCAGTACGTTTACGATCATCCCGGATGCAGCATAAATGATGTTGTTCGTGACATGGAGGTTACTGCAAATCAGGTAAGAAAGTGGATACGTGAAGAAAAGTTATCCTTCTCAGAAAGCTCAGATATTGCAATTCAGTGTGAGGGCTGCGGTGCAAGAATTCTTACAGGCCGCTACTGTAAGGAATGTAAGACTAATATGATTAATGGCATGAATGGTCTTTACAAAAAGGAAGCACCGAAGGAAGAACCTAAGAAGCCAACACATGACAACAGGATGAGATTCCTTGATAAATAAAATAATCAGCCTCGCTAACAGCGGGGCTTTTTGCTTTACTATACAGAAAGATGGGCAGGGACTATGACAAGGGTTATTAGTAAAATTCAACAGTTATTGCTGGAATATCCGCTGTATGAACAGTGCGAAGAAGATGGTTCAATTAGGATTCTGATTGTAGGTGAGAACGCTGATGCAACGGAATTTGTTGACAGATGTCTGGCAGTGGGACAGATGCTTAGGGGCAGGCTTCAGCTTACCTGGCAGGTGACAAAGGCTGAGGTCAAAAATAACTATCTTTCTGAAAGACCGGCATTATCCACGTTTGTGTCGGTAGACGGGGACAATAAACAGAACGAGTACTATGCTTCCCTTGTGTTTTTAACAAATGAAACATCAGAAACTTCGGAATATGACTATGTATTTTCAAGTGTGGGCGATGAGGCTTGCGTCAAGGGGAAGAACGAGTGGGGAAAGTGCGGAACTTCTCTTATAAGCTCACCGGAGGAACTGGAAAGAATGGCCTTCAACGTGCACCATGCTTGGGAAGGCTTTGGAAATATAGATACAAACAAATTAAAGGAACGCTTTTCGGAAGCGTATAATTATAATGCATCCATTTCCTTTGCATTATCAATCCCTTTTAAGCTGAGAAGTGTGGGAATATGCGAGAATGACCCTTTTAAGGCTGCTGAGCGTTTTAAGGAAATTGTTGATGCTGCGGAAAAGGGAGAGGCATCAGCAAAGAAAACCATAGCTGAGCTTTCTTATCTGGAACACAGACGCTGGGTTATTGAAATGGCCACTAAGGGAGTAACGGACATCCAAAATAAAAATGGCCACCCGGATTATGAGGCGTGTGTTGAAAGAAAATCAGTTAAGAAAAAGGATAATGGCAAGGTGGTTGAACATCCTTGTATGGTAACAAGCACTGCTGCGACACCTCTTACAGACGGCCCTTTTGCAGTGAAGGGAGCCTGGGACGATAAGAAGGTTTCCACAGCAGGACTGGATTCTTTGGACAGAATGTCTGTAGAACTTCACAGAGTCATGCGTGCAGCGGCTCAGAAGGTAAGAAGAAACCGTGCTGCTATTGCGGACACGCTTACCGGATTAAAGGCAATGGGTGGGGATAATCTATACCGTAAGTATATTGACCGTTACAGGTTATGTGTGGAAAATGTTCTTGATTACAGCAAACCCCATGCAGTTCAGTATGAAACTTACGAGAGAGAGCTGCTTAACAGCCTTGGATGCTTCAATGAGGCCAATAAACAAGACATTCAGGAAAAAGTAAGCTTTATAAAAGATGAAATATACCCGCTTCTTGAATGCAGCTTGTATAGGGATTACAAGGCCTATGACACCGAGCTGGTATCCAGAATGCCATATATTCTCACCGGAGAAAAAGAAAAGCATATTTGCGTATCTCTTGGAGAAATGAGCAGCTTCAGATACGACAATAACGTATTGTTTCAGAGCATTGCCTCGGCAACTGCTCTGGGAGCTGATAAGTTAACATTCGTATTTGTCTATGACAAGACCACAAACCTTGATGTACTGAAGGCATCGCTGAAGGGCATATCAAATTATTTCAGACACAGAGCGCACTCCTGCAAAACCGACGTAGAAGCATTTATTAATGTTGATAAATTCGGATCTGTGGCAAAGGCCAGACTTGAACGTACATTACAGGACGCAGTGAAGGCATCACAAATAGTGAAATTCAGTCTGCAGGAATGTGCTGATGACAGCGAGCTTTCGGAACTGATAAGCAAGGCTGTTAAGGCTTCAGGAGCGGACTTCTATGATGGTACGGTGGCTCCTCACAGCTCCGGTATCACAGCAGGAAGAATTGTTGCAAAGATTTGTGAAACACTTCCCTACTTTGAATTCGATACAGAAAACCGTTGCGTGATAAATACTGTAAATTGCAATCACTTGAAATACCGTCCTCAGGAAGCCTTTATCCAGGTAGAGGATATGTTTGCACTCCTTAACGCCCAGGATAAGGAATTCAACTATCAGGATTTTTATGATAGTTATATGGACTTCTGGAGGATTTATGACGGTACGGACATCGGTGAAAGAGACTTTGCAGCCTGCGCCCGCTGCTGGACAAAGGTGTGTACAACAATTGCTTACGGTGGCTTGAATAATCTTCGAATTGCAGGTGTTAAGCCTTTTGGAAACAAGAAAAACGATAAGCCCAACAAGGAGAAGGAACTTCAGGAAGAAAATGACAGACGCATCCTTACGAAAATGCTCCGTAGGCTTAGAGAAATGGGCATTCTTACCGAGCTTACCATTGGAGAGGATTTTACAGTAACCGCCAGAGTAAGAGATGTGGAAGCAAAAGAAATATTTGCAAAAGCCGGAGACCTTCTTGAAGTATATGTATACTTTGAAGCACTGAAAACCGGATACTTTGATGACATACAGACCGGATACAGATTCTGCTGGGAAGCAGAAAAAGTAGTAAACGAAATGGACTGCGTCCTGACAAAGGGCTTCAGATCTTTACTGGTAGAATGCAAGTCCACACAGGAGCCGGAGGAAGGCTTCTACCTTACACTTGACAGCCTGGGAAATCATTTTGGAATAGGATACAAAAAAGTACTGATAATGGTTACAAACACCAGAAAAGAAAGCTACGGTGATTACCTGGCAAGAGGTCAGCAGATGGACGTAATCACAATTTCTTCTAAAGGCGATTTGGGTAAGATAGGCAAAAAGCTGGCAGAACTTATTGGTTGAGGAAAAAAGTCGGAGGGAACAGAATGAACAAAAAGAACAAAAAAACCACAAAGCTCATCAGAAAAATCGTGGTAACATTTTTGTGGATAGTCACTATTTCAGGTATCATTATCGAGGGAGTTTTCTTCTCGTATAACGGTGGGGCGTTAGGTACTGACAATGGCTTTATCAACTTCTGCCTCTCATTTTTGAATGTTTTCAAAATCGTTCAGACAGACTCTAACGTGGAAATGAACGAGCTGTATGGAAGCATTCCGATGTGGGTGTTTATATGGTATATGATAGCCAATATTCTTGCTCCCATTCTTGTGGCGGGCGTGGTTATCGGCTTCTTTACAAAGTGGAAAAGCTGGACAAGATGGTTCTTTACAAAGAGCAGACAGCCCAAAATCCTTGTGTTCGGACAGCTTGAGGTGGCAAAGAAGCTGGCAGCGGATAATGAGGATTGTCAGGTTATTTATTATGCCAACGACGATGATATGCCGGGAAATCCCGTTGAACTTCTGGACAGAGGCATACGCGTAAGCTATCTGCCGGATAATATGGACAGCGTAGATGAAATAAGAGCACTGGCAAAGGACAGAGCAGATAAGGT
The DNA here is from genome assembly GCA_024403375.1 of Lachnospiraceae bacterium. Taxonomy (GTDB): domain Bacteria; phylum Bacillota; class Clostridia; order Lachnospirales; family Lachnospiraceae; genus RGIG3528. The sequence goes on along the minus strand of JAKSRZ010000002.1, from coordinate 22,148 downwards.
CAGACAGATTTTTATCTGCTACAAGCAGGATTTTGAAAATAAAAGAGCCTACGAAACAATATATACGGTTATTGAAGGACGCACAAGGGAAGACAAAAAATTCGATATTACAATTTTCTCGGATAATACTGAGATTAAATACGAGGTATTTAAAAAGCTTCAGGGCAATTCGACACTGAACATTATCTGTGAAAGTGAAGCTCTGATGCCTGCAAAAAATATTGTTACTGAAACCTTGAAGGCATGCCATGAGAAGTGCGAAGATTTTGGTAAGGATCATGTTTACGGAATAATCACAGGCTTCGGAAGCTATGGCCGAGAAATACTTGCAATGGCTATAAATCTTTGCACACTTTCTGAGAATTCACGTATGTGCTTTGACATTGTGGACGATGGTTTATATGAAAAGATGTGTGAGTTCTTCAGAAGATTTGACATCAGTGTTGCTGCGGAAGTTAAGGAAGTAGACATAGACGGAGCCTTTGTCAAAAAGTGTCATGAATTTGTTGTAAACTCAAAGAATCCGAACAGCCATTCAGGACAGGTTGACGGAGAACTGATAATAAGATTTTACGATACATCCGTTGAGTCCATTGGATTTGAGGAAGTTGTTCGTAACATTGTTGAAGAGCATGACGTTGATTTTGTTATTTCCTGTGACGGTGATGCCGTTCAGGGAACAAGAGCGAGAGAGGTAGTCAATAAAGAAATACTCATTAAAGAAAGATCATTGGCCGGAAAAGAGCCGGTGTACGCTTTCAGTGCAAAGGATGACTATATTATCAACAACGTAAAGGCAGCCGGACTGTACAGCCTTACAAAGCGTGCTGAAGTACAAAGAAAGGCAAAGGCATACAGTACCGCATACAATGCGTTAAGCGGAAACCTCTACGCAAAGTCCGAGGCAGAAAAGAAAAAGGATACAGAAACAAAGCAGAATAATGCTCCTGCAAAGCCGGATGCGGATTACATAAAGAAAATGGAGAAGGCTGATGACGGTACATCTGCTTTTATGCAGGCACTCCATTGGTCGGATATTGACTCCTACAAGAGCACAAAGAACCGCCCCAGTGTGGAAAAGGCTTTGCAGATGACTTCCGAACAGTTTATGGAGGAACTTAAGAAGAATCCCGATATGGAGGCAATAATTGCCACAGAGCACAGAAGATGGTGCTATTGTCAGCTGCTTCGTGGGTACAGCGCAGGACCTAAGAGCAAAATCGGAAAGAAGCACAATCTTCTTGTTGAAAATGATACACTCATTGCAAATGCAGACAGATTTGAAAAGGGAACAAACGAGAGAATTGATGCAGTGGCAATCATCGCATACGATCTTATTCCTTATTGCGTAAACAACAATAAATAACAGACTGAAGAGGATACAGCCGGTATGAGGAACTATGTTTTTATAAGCTATAGCAACAGAGAAAAGGCAGATGCAGAGGAAATAAGGGAACTGCTTGGCAAAAATGGAATCAGAAGCTGGATGGCTCCTGATGACATTCCTGCAGGAAGCAATTATGCAAAGGAAATTACAGGGGCTATCAGGGATTGCTCCTGTTTCCTTTTGGTTTTTTCAGAAGAAGCACAGAAATCACAATGGGTTGCCAAGGAAACAGAAAGAGCCGTAAGCTACAGGAAGACGATTCTCAGAATTCAGAAAAGCGACTTTGAACTGAACGATGACTTTGAACTCTATATAAGCACAAATCAGGCTATAATAGCTTTGGAATACAAAGAATACAATCCGAGCATCAAGAAGCTGATCAGCACTATAAAAGGACTGTGCGGAACACAGGAAACTCCTGCGGAAAACAAAATGGAACATAGCCCTATAGGCCGTTTTCAGGAAGTGAAATACGAGAGTGGTAATGTCTACATGGGGGAAATTGACGAAGGGGTTCGCAACGGATATGGAATAATGAACTACAAAAACGGGCACAAGTATTGTGGCTATTGGAAAAATAATATGTTTAACGGCCATGGTGTTTATACGTTTCCTGATGGAGAAGTATACGATGGTGAATGGAAGGATGATAAGAGAAACGGACATGGAATAAATACATGGCCGGATGGAGAACGATATGTTGGGGAGTACCGTAACGGTAAAAGACACGGGCAGGGAATGTACATTTATAAAACTGGCTATATTTTTGAGGGCACTTGGAAGGACAATGACAGAAATAATCACGGTGTGCTGTACTACGCTGATGGACGCAAATACGATGGTGAGTGGAAAGATGATAAAAGAACAGGACATGGTTTCTTTTACTGGCAGGATGGAGGCATATTTGAGGGAGAATTTATAGATAATCTAAGAGAAGGCCCCGGAATATACCAAGGGGCAGACTTACATCGATATGTGGGAGAATATAAAAAAGATACTATGGATGGTTATGGCGTATATACATGGCCTGACGACTCAAAATATGAGGGCCAATGGTCGGACGGTAAACGGAATGGCGAAGGTGTATATACAGATGGTAAGACCGGAAAACGCTATAAAGAGATTTATGAAAATGGTACAAGGCAAAGCAGAATAGAAATAGATGCAGAGGATTAAGAATGGCAGACCTTAATGTCAAAACAAAATTCAATTCGGTAGCGCAGGGAAAGCCCAGAGTTTTCTTTTCATGTTACCCCGGTGACTTCGATAAATACTTTAACACAATTTGCGAAGACATTTTCGCTTATCAGGATTGTGCTGTCTTTTATGACGAAGAACCTGAATCAGAATTTGATCAGGACTTGCAGGATAGACTGGCAGACATGCAGCTTTTTGTGGTACTCATAACAGGAAACTACCTGAAAAACGAGTACTGCCGTGCCCATGCCAGAGAGTACGCATTTGCCATGGAACACAACATCCCCATTCTGCCCATCAGTGTGGAGCCCTCTTTATCAAAGCTCTTTTCCGAAAAGATGGAAAAGCTTGGAAAAGGCTATGGTGCAGTGCAGTTTCTTGATAAGACACAGGTGGATGGTGGAGAAATCCCTTACGAAGAAAAAATTCAGGCCCGCCTGGAAAGCGTACTAGTCGGAACGAAGCTTGCCGACCGTATTCGTGCGGCCTTCGACGCTTATATATTCCTGTCCTACAGAAAGAAAGACAGAGAATATGCACGCCGCCTGATGGAGCTTATTCATAATATTCCGGGCTGCAGAGATATTGCTATCTGGTATGACGAGTTCCTTGTGCCCGGTGAAGAGTGGAACCAGGCCATTGCCGAGGCTATGGTTAAGAGCAAACTGGTTACACTTGCCGTAACGCCAAGTGTACTGGAACGCCCGAACTACGTGGCAGATTTTGAGTACGGGCAGGCAGTGGCAATGGAAAAACCAGTGCTGCCGACGGAACTTGTTGAAACTGATATTGACGCACTTAAAGCAACCTTCCCCGGCTTAGCGGACATTGTTGACGGTAAAGATGTGGATAAGCTGGCAGAAGCACTCAAGGAGATTGCCATCACATCAAATGATGAAGACCCTGAACACAACTACCTTATCGGTCTCGCGTACATAAACGGTATCGATGTGGAAAAGAATGTTGAAAGAGGCGTCAACCTTATAAAAATGGCGGCAGAAGCCAATCTTTCAGATGCTGTCAGAACCCTTTCACAAATGTATTTTGAGGGAAGCAACGTTCACATCAATTACGAGGAAGCGGTGAAGTGGCAAAGAAAGCTTGTGGTGCTCTATTCGAAGAAGTACGGCCCGACCAGCAGCATCACCTTATCCGCAAAGAATAACCTTTCCAACCGTCTTGTGGAAATAGGAAAGCTGGACGAGGCACTTGCTCTTGTAAAGGAATCTTACGAGATTCGAAAGGAAAAGAAGGGGGAAGAAGACCCCAAAACCCTTATAAGCATGAACAACCTGTCCAACAGACTGGCAGAGGCCGGTGAATATGCACAGGCTCTGGAAATCATGCAGCGAGTATATGATATAAGAAAACGCGTACTGGGACCTGAACACCCGGATACGCTGAGCAGTATGCACAATCTTTCAAATCGTTATTACAGCGTCGGGAAGTATGAGGAAGCACTGAAACTGGCACAGGAAACATACGAAATCCGTAAGCGAGTGTTGGGAGATGAGCATCCGGAGACAATGGGATCCCTGCACAATGTATCTATTCGACTCAATTCGGTTGGCAGATACGAAGAAGCACTTCAGATTGCCGAACAGGTTTATGAAATGCGAAAGAGAATACTGGGAGAACGAAACCCGAAAACTCTGTCCAGCCTTAGTAATCTGGGAACCCGATACTCTAAGGTGGGAAGAACCGTCGAAGCTATGGAAACAGCACTTAAAGTGTACCAGCTTCGACTTGAAGAATTCGGTCCTGAGAACCCGGATACAATCTTAAGTATGTCCACGCTGGCTATGCGTTACGAGGATACAAAACAATATCAGGAAGCTTACGAATACGCACTGAAGACTTATGAGATCCGCCTCAGAATGTATGGTCCGGAGAATCCTGATACACTTTCCAGCAAGAACACCCTTGCCGGAGCAATGGAAAAGATTGGTATGAAGGATGAGGCCCTTAAGCTCACCAAAGAAGTTCTGGAGGACAGAATAAGGCTTTTTGGCCCTGAACACCCATCAACCTTAAAGAGTAGGGGAACACTGGCCAACAGATATGTGACGCTGGGAATGGAGGACGAAGCAAGGGAAATTCTTCTGGAGCTCTATGAAACACGCCGACGTCTCTTTGGCGAGGAGAACCCGGATACCCTTCGAAGCAAAAGCAACCTCGTTACAAGATACATACATATAGGTGACACCGAAACCGCTCTGAAATATGCGGAAGAAGTGTACGAGGCAAGAAAGAGAATATTCGGGGAAAGCAACCCGGATACGATCAAGAGCAAAAAGAAGCTTGAAAGTGCAAGAAAAGCTCACCTTTCCGCTCAGGAGACTGCAAAACATGACGAAGAGAAGGCAGCTCAGCTCTTGCTGGAAATGCAGTTCAATGACATACTTATGAAGGCCACAGGACTCCGAGTACAGGCGGAAACCGCTTACGAAACCTACAAAACACTGACTGCCAAGAAGCATTTTATCATGCTTCCGAGCCACAAAAAAGAAATAGCAGAGAAGAAGGCTGAAATCGAAGACCTTCTGAATGATGCTATAAGTCTTTACGAACAACTGCCCGCAGAAATGACATCTGCAGTAAGCGGGAAAGAAGCTGCGAGAAGACTGTTGGGAGCCTTAAAATAAGAAGCATGTTTTCGGGACAGGAGGAATAAAAATGATTTTGAGTTCCAGAACAAAAAAAGAAAATCCTGCGGCTGCGATTATAGCGGTAGTAATTGTGCTTGTGGTGTTTGCAATCATCATTCTGCCAATGCTTTTCAGAACAAAGAACCGACTTTCCGGACGTCCGGTTATGACGGATGTTTATGAGAGCATCATAAGTTTCGGATACTATCCTCAGAAAGAAGTTAAGGGGGATTCCTTAACGGATGATATTATTAATGCAAACTATGTGCGAGGAATTGCCACGGTAGATGGCTTCAAATACTGCAGAATCAATGCTGAGAATGTTGTCTATAATCATTTTGCTGAAAGTGGAGAGATTTCGGAACACTATTATGACTGGTCTTCGGAGGACTACAGATACTTCGTTTTTGAGCCTATTCTTTGGCGGGTTGTAACCATAGACGGGGACAAGGTGTTCTGCCTGGCTGAAAATATTCTTGATTGTGTACCGTACAATTTTGAAGTAGAGACACAGGTTACCTGGGATAATTCTTATGTCAATGCTTTTCTGAACGGAAAAACAGGACTTGGAGTGAACAACATCGGAATTGTAAAGGAAGCATTTTCAAGTGATGACCTTAAGAACTTATATAAGATTACTACTGACGATAATGGAAGGATTGTTACAACAGAGGGACTGGGACAGTACATGTTCTTAGTTTCGATGGAAGATGATTATCTTCTTTCCACAGTGGAAAAGGACGTACCTGACTTTGGGTACTCTGCAGCCAGCGATTTTGCGATGGCTCGTGGTATTTATGGTGAGCGAATTCCTTATACCCATGAGAATTCAGGAAATGCATGGCTTCGAGACGGTGCAGGAGCCCTTAACAGTTTCCAGTATGCTGACGTGGAAGGCGTGATAAATCCTATAGGCACCTGGGCCAACGAAAAGAGATTTGGCGTAAGACCTATGATTGTAATAAGCAAGGAAGCGATCTCTGTGAATCCGGATCTTGAGGAACAGACTCGTATAAAGGATATGGAGAGACGCAGACAGGAGCCGGCACAGTTCCTTGATGAGTTGTCGGTGGTTAAAAACAGCGAGTACGGACAGGTTGTTGTGAAAACCTGTTACGACAGTAAGGGTGTCAGACGGATCTGTGCAACAAGCCTTGTACAGGTGGATCCGGAGGAACCTGATGAGACCATACCGGAAGAAGAGCGAGTGCCATATTATATTTTGAACTGTGGTCTGGAGTATAAGAGATTAAAAGGCACTATTTCTTATGGTATGTGCGAAGGAGCCACAAGGCCCGTGGTTGTGAGATTTTTTGCAGATGGTAAAGAGATATATCAGAGCGGAATTCTTTCGAAGGATATGCAGCCGGTGGAGGCGGACATAGACCTGCGCGGAGTGAGGAATCTAAAGATTCAGTGGAGTGCAGTGGACGAAAGGACTGAGGGCATGCCCTACGGTGTGGCTGTGTTAAGTGATTTCAGATTGGAGTAAAAAAACGGCAGGAGCAATGAACTCCTGCCATGTCTTTATTCATCAATAACTCTTTTTAAATATTTTACCGGCCTTACAAGGTTGAAGTTTTCGGTGCCGAATACCTTTGCGGTGGCGATGCCGATGACTTCACCTTTTTTGTTTACAACGGGCCCGCCGCTGTTTCCGCTGGTGGCGGGGCAGGTCATTATGTAGTAGGGAATTTTGCTGTTGACGTCACGGAATTCTGTGTTGCTTATGACTCCCTTTGATATTACAAGGTCGATACTTTTGGGATAGCCTGCATCATAGACGGTATCTCCGATTTCAGGAGCGGTGTCCGCCAGGGTGAGAAAGGGCTGAGAGGAGTCTGTGCTTACGCGGAGAATGGCAATGTCATACTCAGTATTGTAAGTGACTACTTCTGCTGTCTTTTGTCTTCCGGTATCTGTAAGGGCAATATAATAGTGCTCCTTCCCGTCTATTACATGGTAGTTGGTGGCGATGTGGCCCTTGTCATCAATAAAGAATCCGCTTCCTGTGGACATATATTCCTCGCCTTTATTGTAGGCCATTACCTGAACGGTTGCCTGCCTTAGATGCTCAATACGCTTCCGGTCGGCATTTTTCGTGTTGAGAATGACGCTTATGGCAATAAGTGCCATTATGGCCAGAGCTATACTTGCCGTTCTCATGGGCTTTTTTTCTTTAATCGTTATATATCGACGTAAGATCTGCTCTGTTTTTGCGGCGAGAGCGGAAGGTTCGGCATATTCGTAGGCTCTTATGGAAGAAAGGCTTTTTCGCCTGAGCTCCGGGGATATGGCGGAAATTGCTTCCTCCGTGAGAAGGTATGGGATAATCGGAACGCGATTAGCTATGGCTTCATTAAGGAGCTCTTTAGCAGGATTATCTAATGGAGTGTCTGATAGTATCAAGAGAACAACTTTGCTGTTCCCGATACCGTTTCGAAGTTCATCGGGAGGAAAATCGCCGGGGGACTTTATGGGCAGATTATGCTTGTACAGCGTGAGAAAAATATCGTCCACAGCTTCATAATCTTCGTCGGAATATAGGGCAAATGCGTAAGGGGTATTTTTCATATGTTACCTCTTGGAATATGATACTTTATTGGCGTCCAACAGCTTTTTCAGGTAGTAGGAACGTTTTGCAAGGTTTACATTTTCTGCCTCCTGGTACTTCTTGGAAACCATACCGATAACCTTGCCTTCTTTTGTTATGACAGGACCGCCAAAACTGTACTCTGAGCTGGCTGCAGTAAAGAAAAAGTAAGCAGTATTATCCTCTTCATCAATATGTTTTGTATTGCTGACAATTCCGTTGGTAAGAGTGTAGGATACTGAATCAGGGTATCCTGCGGCAAAAATCTCGTCACCTACTGAAAACTCTGACAATTCAAGAGGAAGATATTGGCACCCTTCAACCTCTGCCAGATAAAGGGCAATTCCTTGCTTCGTATCTTTATCTACCAATGTGGCGTCCACAATGCTGCCATCAGGAAATTTAATAAGTGCTTCGTCAGTATCCAGGGGGCTTATGCAGGTGAGCAGATACCCAGTGCTGTTAACAAAAAAGCCCGTATTCATAAACAATTCTCCGGATTCATCAACGGTATACACGGAAACGACAGAATCCTGAATTCTTTTGACATCAAGGGTAAGGTCTTCGTTCTTAGGTTTAAAGAAACGGACGGCTATGATGGTGAAGCATATAATTGCCAGAGCACCCAAAAAGAAAAATCTGCCGGCACGCTTGCCTGATTTGGCGGTGTTTTCAAGGAAAGGAGATATTTCGGAAAAAGCACGTTCCAGAATATCCTTTTCCGCGGAATATGTATAGGCGGGAATAGAAGCGGAGCCATCAATCTGACGCCACAGTGTGAGCGGAAGAGAGAGGTTATCTGCGTTCTCCAGAAAGTAGGGAACAATATGACTGTCGGCTTTTTCTGCAAGACTAAGCTGCTTAAGTGCAACCTCATCACCATAAAGGTTTTCGGAAATGACAAGAAGCACGAGCTTGCTTTCGGCAATGAGCTTTTCAGGCCCTACGGATGTTGCATCTTCCAGAGACTTGCTGGCAATTCCTTTTTTGTAGAGACCTAAAAGAATATTATCAATTTTCGGAAAATCTTCTTTTGCATATATGGAATAAATATACGGATTATCAGCCATGGAAACCTCCTTTACACACACATAAATATATTGTAGCCTTCATTTTTTTCATATGCAAGGAAGTTTTAAACTACCGGTATATGTTTTTGCGGCCAATCGTAAGTATAATGGAGATATCAAATCAAAGAGATTTGAAATGGTAATAGTTTATTTATTGATTCTAACATTTTTGTTAGATATAATAACCAACGACATTCTTTTTTAAGCAAAGGAGAACAATTATGGGTAAGTATTTTGATGAATGCAGAGCATTTTTTGACGCAAAGGGAATCAAGTATGAAGTAAAAGATGAGCGTTGCCTGGCTGTAAGCTACAGTGCAGATAACATCAGCAGCATCCGTACTCTTGTCATTTTTGATGAAGATGGCGAAAATATGGTTTCCTTAAGAGCTTACAACCTTATCAAGGTTCCTGAAGATAAGTTCGCAAAGATGCTTGTTGCAGTTAATAATGCAAGTTTACTATCGACTCCGAACTCTACATTAACTGCGAAGACGATGCAATCCTTGACCTGAACTCCACAGGCGAAGAAGTTTACCGACTTATCGGCAAGATTGTAGGAATTGCAGATAATGCATATCCTGAATTCATGAAGGCTCTCTGGAGCTGATTGCCCTTAACACAATAATAATTTAAAACCTGCCAGTAACAAGAAATGCCGGCAGGTTTTTCTTTTGAAGATGAAAGATTTGGATAAGGAAGTGGAAGCGTATGAAAGTTAAAGTTGTTTTCAACGCCGGATGGATGTACTCCGGATCCGGCATTAATGCTTTTGCGGCAGGTAAGCTGGTAAGACTTGTCAGAGAAAAATTTAATTGTGTCGAGGCAAACAGTGACAGCGACACTTGTGAATTCTCCTTTGAAGACGGAACCGATCAGGGGGAAGTAAAGAATAGCATAAAAGAAATTATCGAAGCTAATTTCAAAGGTGACGGATTTGATAAATTCTATGAAATTGAAGTAGAGGGTAAGGAAAAACCTGAAGCTAAGTCAGAAAAGGTACCGACGGGCAAACCTGCTGAGGCACCTGCAGACAAGGAAGCTGAGGCGGAAGAAGAGCCGGAGATTCCTGCACCTCAGCTTATTAAGGAACTGGTCGGAGCCAATGCGTTCAAGGAATTGTGCGATGAACTTCATCTGGTGGCGCCTGCAGTTCTGGAAAATAAAACATATGATATTTTCAGATCCGAATGCTACCTTTTTGCAGAGAATTCCGGCTGTGGTTTTACAAATCAAATGGACCTTCTTTCTCAGCAGCTTATTGAGGACGGGCTTTTTGATGGTAAGAGCAAGGTGATTCGTACCAATCTGGTGGACCCTGCAGACAAGGACTGCGAAGAGAAGCTCGCAACTTCGGCTTCTAACGTAAGAAATCACGCAGAAGACAAGAAGTGTATTATTTGCATTGATATATCAAGATGGCTTAAGAAAACCGACACTCAGCCTATGAAGGATTTCCTGAGAAAAATTGCAGGAGACAAAACAAAGGCCATCTTCGTTTTCAAAATGCCCTATGAGTCTGCTTCCCTGATTCGCCAGACTGCAACCGACATTTCGGACATTCTCTCAGTTCGTACCGTGGTAATTCCTCCATACACAATGGAAGAGATGCACGACATCGCAAAGAACGTATTTGCTGAGTTTGGTTATGAGTACGAAGAAGGCGTATGGAACGTTTTCGATAACAGAATCTACGAAGAAATGAATGACGGATTCTTCTATTGGGGACATACAGTTAAGAGAATCAGTAACGATATGATTCGTTGTGCGCAGTTTACCAATGCGCTTAATGGCCTGAAGGAAAAGAAGATTACCCTTGAAAACATTAAGAAAATGACTAACGGAATCGAGCTTCAGGACGGTGATAAGAGCGGATGGGAACTCCTGGCCGATCTTAAGGGCATTGAAGGCGTTGCAAGTCAGATTAAGGAGTATGTAAACCAGATTAAGTTCGCCAAGAAGCAGAACATGAAAATGCCTTGTATGCACGTTCGCTTTGTGGGAAACGCAGGTACAGGTAAAACAACCGTTGCAAGAATTCTCGCGAAGATCCTCAAAGAAGAAGGCGTACTCAGAATCGGCAAGTTCTGTGAGCATAAGGGACGTGACCTGTGCGCAGAGTATGTGGGACAGACTACTCCCAAAACTGTTGGAATCTGCCGCGATGCATACGGATCGGTTCTTTTCCTTGATGAAGCGTACGCCATTTACAACGGAGGTTCCCGCAATGATTATGGCAAGGAAGCCATCGATGCACTTATTGCAGAAATGGAAAACCATGCAGATGACTTTATCGTAATCATGGCAGGATATACATCGGATATGGATGAGCTCCTCAGAGCAAACTCAGGACTTCCCAGCAGAATTCCTTACACAATAACATTCCCCAACTATTCAAGAGAGCAACTGGCAGACATTTTCATTTCCATGTCTACACAGAACTTCGAAATTGACGAGGATTACGAAAAGAAGGCCAGAGACTACTTCAACAGCCTTCCTGACGAAGTCTTTGAGGCCGAGAGCTTCGGTAACGCCCGCTTCTCAAGAAACCTTTACGAACGTGCCTGGGGCAAGGCTGTTGCACGTTGCCAGAATGCGGACCGCAAGGATATTGTGCTTACCGGAGAAGACTTCGAAAATGCCGCTGAAACTATCCAGATTGCAAAGCCCGCACCGGATACAAAGACCAGAAAAATCGGTTTTACATGATGAAATAATTCGTGGGGGTGCACTTGATTTGATGCACCCCCTAATATTGTCTAAAATTTGTATAAAATTGACATAAAACGACGAGAAATCAAGGGGTTTTTGTTGACATCTAACATTTTTGATAGGATAATAAACTAATATAGGGTATTAGGTATGAGCGGATTCTGCCGCTTTTTATTAACTAAGAAAACAACGCACAGTTTGAATATATTATTTTGCACGGAGGTGGATTGGTTTGAAGAAAAAAGCATGCGTACTCATAAGTATCGTCTTACTTGCTTTGTTATTTGTTCAGCCATTAAGGGGCAGAGCCGAAGAATATTCGGCAGGTGTTCCGACACGAGTTATTAACGTGGTTTATGATGACTCGGGAAGTATGTACAGATTCAAGGAAAACGGTATAGAAACCCGTGTAGACACTTGGTGCCCTGCCAAGTACTCCATGGAGGTATTTGCCTCTATGCTGGGCGAAAAGGACACAATGAATGTGTACTACATGCATAACTACTGGTTTAAGAGCGTGGCAGACATTCCTTCAAGAGATAAACTGAAGGGGCCTGAACTTGTCCTTAAAGGCAGTGATAACTCAGCAAAAAATGTAAGAACAATTCATGATCATACAACGACCTCCAGTGAAACGCCCTTCCTTACAGTGGAAAAGGCTTACGAGGACCTGTTGATAGCCAATGCGGATGAGAAATGGCTGGTGGTACTTACAGACGGTGGATTTCAGCGAGTTCCCGGGCTTGAAAACGAAGAAGCGTTGGACAGCAGTTCACCAAACTGCAACGCACCTGAAATAAGAAACGCCATTGATGAGTACTTCAAGGCCAAGGACCCAAGCGTAAATGTTATTTTCTTAGGCATGGGACCCTCTGCAAGAGAATTCCGAGCATCCGACTATCCGAGCCGTGGCGTGTACTCATATCAGGCTGAGGAAAGCAAGGACATTCTGGGCCAGGTTACCAATATCTGCGGACAGATATTCAACCAGAACATGTTGAACAGCGTAAACGTAAGCAGCAAGAGCATCAGCCTTAAGGTGCCCATGAAGGAGTTCATCATCTTTGCTCAAGGTAATGATGTTGAGATTACCGGAGTAAAGAGAAAGAGCGACGGCAGAGTATACACAAAGGGAAGCATAGTAACCGTTAAGTACAGCGACTGCCGCGATAAGGATTCGAAAGGCAATATTCATCCCAATGAACCGGTTAAATCACTTCAGGGGCAGATTTTTACAGTAAAGGATGATTTTGACAGCGGAGACTATGAGTTCCTGGTATCCGGTGCAGAAACTCTTGAGGTTTACTACAAGCCTAATATTGACGTTGTGGCATACCTCACAGACGCTAATGGCAGAACTCTTGAGAACCTGAATGATGCGGAGGCAGGAGAGTACACAATTACCTTCGGTCTGGTCAATGCTTCTACAAGAGAAAAGGTTCCGGTGGACAAGGAATTGTTGGGAGATGTTGAATTCTCAGGTGTTCTCAGAAACAATGGTAATGAGTACCACTGCTCTGACGGAGACAAGATTCCTCTGGAAGAAGGAACGCTGGAAATCGATGCCACTGCAAATTATCTTAAATACAATTACGTAAGATCGCATTTCGCTTCATCGGGCGGAGTGTATAAAAATAAAGCCATCACCTTTGAGGTGGAGGAAAATCCTATTTACGAAGTTACTCATGAGGGCTTCGTAACCGACAGAAAGATTAAAATCCATTCAAAGATTGAAGGAAAAGAATTCACACGGGAGTTCTGGAGCCGTATGGACACACCCAAAGTACGACTTACAGGAAGCACTCCGAACTGCGAGCTGGCATTGTCACTGCTTGAGAAATCAGAGGAACCCGGCGTTTTCTATTTCTCACCGGTATTCCCTAACGGAACACCCTCAGAAGGATATTACAAGGACGTTCCCTTCGTGCTTGAATACACGCAAAGCTTTGGCAGTGAAACCTGGAGCGGTGGAACTGATGGAATTATCAACCTTAAGGAAACAAGATTCCTTGAAAGAGAGATTACTTTTAAAGAATCAAGTATGGATTACGTGGTTGATAAAAACGGCTTTGTGGAAAAGGGCAAGGTGAGAATCACCGCGAAGCTGGACGGAAGAGAGTTCACCTCCGAACAATGGGAAAAGATGGGAGTTCCGAATCTTACTTATTTGGGCACAGACGGAACGGCCACAAACATAAAAATAGGCGAATTAGTTAAAGATGATGCTATCGGCGTGTTCTATTTGGAACCTTATATTGATGGCGAAACCACAATCGGTGTATACGGAAATCTGAACTATAGTCTGGACTATGAAGACCAGCAGCACTTCGAACTTTGGAGAGGCAGCATGGAGAAGGGAGTAGTCAGAGTAACCGACGGACGACCATGGTGGCAGCAGAATTGGGACAAGGTTAAGAAGATTTTCATCGGGTTCCTGATACTATTGCTTATCTGGGGCTATATGCCGTGGGTTAAACATTACCTTCCCAGAGAACTGGTAAAACAGCCTATGATTAAGATGACATCCAAGGACCTTGTGGTGATGCCAAAGTCAAAGGCACCAAGGCGAGGCAGAGTGAATAAAAACATTGTGCCGACAGTGATTATTCCATACATAGCACAGCGAGGAACAATTAAGTTTATCTGCGGTCCCAATGCAGGCTTCCCGGATCTTTCCGTAAAGGGAGCAAAGAGGAGACAGATGATTGTTCTCAATGCAAAGGCACTGGCGAAGAAGTCCATAACATTTGATGGAAATAAGATTGATTTCAGTGAAAAAGACTGCAGAATCGATGGTAATACAACAATTGTTGCTATAGGAAACAACAAGATGGTATATACCTGCTATTTGGATCAAGAAGAATAAGGACATGAGTTTAAGGAGGATAAAAATATGAACGCACCCACACTGTTGATTGGTCTTGGCGGAACAGGAAGCAAGATCATTGAGAAAGTGTCAAAGATGGTAACACCTGAGGAACGCAATAACATTGCTTTCGCTGTATTTGATACAGATATCAATGAACTTGATACCATCCAGAGAAGAAATCCTTTCATCAAGACAATTCAGACATCAACAAAGCAGACAGTCGGCGAATACTTAAAGCAGGATACTCATGCAAGAGATGAGTGGTTCCCTGTAAATGCAATCCTTAATGGTAAGACACTTACCGAAGGTGCCGGCCAGGTAAGATCAATTTCACGTCTTGCTCTTGAAACAGTAATCAGAGCAGGTAAGATGGAGCCCTTACATGAGGCTATTCAGAGCCTTTACAAGGTTGAAGAGGACAAGAAGGATCAGGCACTCAGAATCGTTATTGTCAGCTCCCTTGCAGGCGGTACAGGTTCAGGACTCATTCTTCCTGTAGCACTTTACACAAGAAATTACCTTCAGACACATTATCGCCAGAGCGCTAATATTGCCAGAGGTTTCTTCATTCTTCCCGAGGTGTTCTATGAAGTTATTCCCGGCCTCACAGAACGTAACAACCTTAAAGCAAACGCATACGCAACACTCAGAGAGCTGGATGCATTCCTTATGAAGGGTGACAACACACTCCATGAAAGATATGCAGATTCAGTATCCATGAAGTTCCCTGTTCCTGCAGGTGAAGGCTACGAAGAGTACGATGTTCGTCCTTATGACTTCTGCTTCCTCTTTGACGCACAGAATGCAGAGGGCGGAAAGCTGAATTCCTTTGATCAGTATCTGGAGCATGCTGCCAACTGTATTTACTCACAGTCCATCGGACCTATGAACAAGCGTAGTAACTCCTCCGAGGACAACACAATCCGTAAGCTGGCAAAGGAACGCGGACGTAACCGTTATGCAGGTGCCGGTGCATCAATGCTTGTATATCCTTTCGAAGACATCCGCACACTTATTGCCATGAAGTGGATGAAGACAGCTATTTCAGCTCAGTGGATGACCTACGATAACCTTTACAAGGATCTTGTTAAGGAAAATGAGAAGAAGAGAGAAGCAAACATGACTGTTACAGAGCAGTCTCTTGCAAGCTTCTATGTTAATCAGATTGAGTCGGCAGAGAAGAACGGCGATGCCTTTGCGGGCGCAATTTACAGATCTACAGGACGTTACAATAACGGATTTACACGTCAGAGCGATTTATGGGTTGACTACGTAAACGCATTACTTGGAAAGGTAAAGTCTGACGTTGATGCGGGATCTTCCGAGCTGACTGTTATGGAGGACGATATTCAGGGCGCTATTTCAAACCTTGAAAAGTGGAATGAATTTGGTGATACCTTCCAGCTTATGCTTGAGTATAATAACTTAGCAATGCGTTATGTGGATGAGGTTTCCCAGACTCTTGCGTATGCAATGTTCAGTGAGTCGAAATTCTCAGATGGTCCCGAAAAGGGCTGCAGAATTGAGAACTACCTGAGAAATGACGGACGCTTCATGCATCCTAATGCAATAAGATATTTCTTAATCAAGACAGCTGACCTCCTCAGAGCAAATAAAAAGGCAATTGACGGTGAACTTGCTGAGAATGCTGAGTGGGTTGACCTTGACAAGTTCAGAGCAAAGACCTTTGACGATAAGAAGACAAAGGATGTTGTGGAGGATGAGAACAGCCTCAGCGACAAGAAGGACGGACTTTTTGACAAGGCCGAAAAGGAAAAGATGCAGAAGGCATTCAGAACCTTTATGGCTAAGCTTAAGGATTATACCTCTCAGAGAGTACAGTCCTATGTACTTGGGAAGGGCGTTGATTATGTAGATTCACTTATTTCTGCATTTGAAGGCTTCTACAAGTCCTTCGAAGTCAAGCTCGACAGCATTGATAAAAACATTATCGAAATCTATAAAAAGTATTCAGAGAGCAAGGGCACAACAGTTCGTTATGTCTGTGCTTCCAAGGATTGCCTGAATAAGATTATTGATAAGAGACCATACATGGGCAGCTCTCTTACTATCGATTCCAAGCTTGCAGAAGAAATCTACAAGAGAGTTCGTGCTTATGCCGTTGCAAAGGATAAGCCCAGCGGAAACAGATTCTTCAGTGATATCTTTGATAAGGATATTGTTGGATACTTCAAGGGACAGGTTGATAAGAACCATGGAGCAGAGCTTGATATTGACGTTATTGACGCTCTGGAGATGGAAGCTGAACTCAGTGGACAGTTTGATGATCAGGATGACGCATACCGTCTCATTCAGCAGTACATCGTTAAGGTTATTAACGACACAAGAAAGCTGTCCTGTCCGTTCATCGAGAGTCCTATGGGCGAGCAGAGAGAGCCTATCAATGCTTGTGCATTCAATGACAGCCTTAAGCCTGATAAGGGCGATGAATCACCTCGTGCACAGCTTATCAGAAAAGAACTTATGAATAACGGCGGTTCACCTGATGAGGATATTAATAAGGGCATGATCATGTTCTACCAGTCCTTCTACGGACTCAGAGCAAACGACCTCTCCAAATTCGCACCGCCTGAAAAGTCAATTACTTACAACAGATCAAGCGGTGAGTATTACAAGGCATACTTTGAACTTATTAAGGGAGTACATCCGGAGTCAGATAAGAGTAAGGAAATCACTCCTCACATTGATAAGTGGTGGCATATAATCACAAAGATGCCAGATCTTGATGAGGACAGCCAGGCAAAGCAGGAATACAACATTTACGCTGCATTCTTCTGGGCAATACTTAATGGCTACATCACACTTACACCTGAAAGCGAGGATACAAAGCTTTACAAGGTAAGAAGTATCCGTCTTGGTATGGAAAGCGAAGACCTTATCGTATCCAACGGCACAGAATGTGATAAGCTTTATGAGGTTCTGGATGCAATCGCAATCTATCCTGAACTTACAAAGAAGATTCTTGATAAGGTTGAAATCGAGAAGACAAATGACCTTAACGAGAGCCGTAACTTAGAGGGTGCATCTCTTCTTGATCAGCTTAAGAACTTTAAGCTGGATGAGCCCGGAATCGGTAAGGACCACGAAGCAAGTACATGTATTTTCGACCTTCCTCTCCTTATGAAGAAGTCTGCAACACCCGATATTTACTATGAGGCAGATGTTGTTGAATTACTTAGAATCGAGATCGAGGAAATCAAGAATTACATCTCCAATTTCTGCGGCAAGAAGGAACTTGTTGAGGTTTGCGGCAGAATTATAAAAGAGCAGTTTGAGGCTCACGTAAAGACTCTTGAAAAAGAGAGTGCTTACAACTCAAACATCTACAAAGAGTCACTTTTCCAGAAGACCTGCGATGTTATTTACAAAGCACTGGAAGACCTTGGCTTAAGAAAAGATGCAAAATATGTGCTTGATAAGGCACAGGAACTTAAGGAAGCATAATAGTTTTTATCAGAGGCGGTGATTAGTACGTATACTGTTCTTATTCAAAACAATAAATCAATGGATGCATTCATGCAGTATGAGTCACTCTTTACGGAGGTTTCCAAGGGTGATCAGATTGGCGTCTGCAGGTGGAATGAGGCAGGAACGACTATAAAATCCGCACTTCCCGAACTTGGTAATTTAACGGACGACAAGGAAGAGTGGCGTGCTATTGTTGTCAGATATCTGGACGACCATAACATGGCTGCCTTCCCTGCCGATCCTGATAATCCTTACGATTTTGAACTTAATAAGGTTTATGATGGGTTAAAAGAAGAAAGTCCGATTCCTCTTATTCGACTTACCCATATGCTGGGCGGAGTACCTGCCGTAGAAGTTAAGTACGAAGCAGAGGTAATCAAAGAGGACCACAAGCCTCCCAGAACGGTTTACAATCCCGTATACAACAAAGAACTGGAGGCAGTTCACAAGAAGCTTACCGACAAATACCACTATGATGGGAAATTACCTTCATCGATTATGATACTTACAGTTCGAAGAAGATGGCTGGAAGAGGTAGGAGTTGATAAGGAATGGAAGCTTCACAAAGAGAGTAACAGTTCAGAATTCTGGAAGAGAAATTCATTCCCAAGCATTTGCCGTTTTATGGTTTACGACTTTACAAATCAGGGACCGGTGCAGCGAAATGCTGATGATTTCGGATTCTGGTATACTGTGATGCTGCTTGCGAATAATCGCTGGGATCCGGGCACCATACAGGCTTATCGTTTATATAACATTAAGCCCAGGATGGACAAGGATGGACTTACAGAGGTTTTCCAGCATCTTACAAATCAGCTGCGAGACGTAAAAGGATTTGTTGAACGCAGCATTAAGAGGGACATTGAGGACCAGATCAGCGAGGAAGAGGGACTTCCTATGTATGAGATTGATGTTCCGGTAAATTTGGATACAAGTGATTTAAGAGAATATTATGTGTCCGCATATTTCGGTCTGCTTTCCAGAGGTGAGCAAGAGGAGCTGGCTTATTGGGAAAAGAGACAGAAGGATACGGAAAATGCTTATATAAAAGCTGTCAGAAGCGCTGAAAGAAGTCTCGATCAGTCGGCGGAACGCAGCAGAGAGTACTTTTATCTGGGAGACGAAAACGTTGACGTATTAAGCAAATACCAGATGGAAGACATGGAACTGGAGACAAATGCTCTTTATCAAAGCATCATTGCTCAGCAGGGCGATTTGCCTAATGAAAAGAGCGTTTACGGAGACGATCAGAAAAATGCCTCCGAAAAGGTAAGAAATAAACTAGTCGGCAGAGTAACGACATCACCTGCAGTATTAACGCTGGTATCTTTCGGTGTGCTGATGATTGCAGGAACACTTCCGCAGATTATAGCGTGCATAAAGAAGAACGGAGAGGGCATAGAATATGTTCTTTACGTTTTAGGCGGCTGGGTACTCTTATCGATTATAGCCGCATGGATCGTTCTGATGGTTCAGTGGGGCGACCTTAAAAAGCTTATAAAGAAATATAATAACGCATTAAGACGAGCTACAGGAAAGCTTACCAACAGCGGAAGATTATATTCACAGTATATAAGCGATATTGCGAGCCATGGCAGAGGAAAGGCCTACATGGAAATTTCTGAGGCTAAGGTGGGCGCAAACAGTATGTACCATAAATCGAAGTACGCACATTTACGTGCAATAAATACATTGCTGGGACGAATCAGAATGTGGAGCAAGGCTTATTCTCTGGACATAGATTTTACAAGCTACAGAGAAGAAAAGAGCATGGACCTTGACTACAGTGTAGCACCCGCAGCTAACAGTATGTACTTCTTTGAAACAGAAGACAATTATCAGATACCAATTAACAATAGCGGTATTTGTATCTCTTCACCATATAGATTTGCAAGTCGTCTAGAGGTTACCAGGGAGGAACTGTACGATGACCATTGATACAGGAAAAATCCTGACTACGTTAGGCATAATTCTGGCGCCGGCCTTACTTATGTTAAAAGTAAATCTGAAGCGCCGCAGAAGAGTCAGACAGCTGCCGCTGACATTAGTTTCGGCTGTTCTGATGATTGTTGGAGTTAGCCTTATCAGTAGATATCTCAATCTCATAATCATGATAGGAAATCTGTTCAGACTTGATGTGTCGGCAGTCGTATTTATTGCAAATGCGGCATTACTTACGGCATACACGACTCTGAGAAACGTCCTTTTACCGATTTGTCATGCAGTTGGTAAAATCAAGAGCGTAAGCGACTTTATGTCCCTGGGCTTTTATAAGTATGACGAAGAGTATGACGAGTGGTTTCTGGATACAAAATGGAAGAACTTCAGAACATATTTCTTTGTGATTTGTGTCGTATTATCAGTAGTTTCTGCACTGTATCTGGGCTGGACATGGATGATGGGCTCCAATAACAATCCATTCTTCATGAGAATTTATCCTTGTTGTGTAATGGCTGTTATGATTGAATTCTTTAATTATATCGACGGCCAGACAAAGCAGGAGTACGAGCATAGCATTTACGGTGACGAAGCAGATGCGAGAAAAGTAAGAAATTATTATAAGCTCAGAGATGTTCTGGAAAAGCTTTTCCCGGAACCTCTCTTATCAGCACAGACAGGTTATGAATATGCACAGAAGGAAACTCCTGTGGACCTTCTTAATCAGCTTAAGGATGAAGAGGACATTAACAGCAGAATCGTAGCTGAGTTCTTTAATGCTGAAGACAGATACAAAACAGTGGATGTGGACTCAGTTCAGGCCACATTGGACATGCTTAACAGAAGGAATGTTATTTTCCTTAATCCTTTCTACCATGACCTGAGTGTTTATGTGGCACTGCCCTTAATGGCATCCCTGCTTAACGGTAAAAAGTGTGCTGTAATATGTGGCAGAAACAACGAAGCGGAAGACGTTATAGAATGGCTTCAGGATACCATCAAAGATTATAGCCATATCAGAGCAATGTGGCGTGTAAATATGCTGGGAGAGCAGTCCATTGACTGTGAAGTCGGCGTATTAACATTTACACAGATATACGATAAAAACGTTATCAACGCAAACCACGATTTCTTTGGTCTTGTTGATTTCGTCATTCTTTTAGAGCCTTCACTTATGCTTAATACGGGTCAGGTGGCTCTTAATATCATCGCCGGAGAGATGCAGACCGACCAGAGAAAGCCGGTATACTGCATTTGCGACAGGGCTGCGGATGGCCTTGTTGATACAATGTCTCACCTGCTTCGCGACGAGATTACCGACGTGGTGGCTATGCCTGTGCCGAGATGCAGATACACCACAATGCTGTGGAACGCGGATTCTGACTATCATCGCCAGTCTCTCTTCGACAGACAGACTCGATTCCTTGGCAATGGTATGGAACTTGCTGCTGTGGCTGTAAAAAATCAGATTCCCAAGGTAACCTGGTACAGCGAAAATAAGGCTCCCGTTAAGGACATCAGGTGGATTGCCGGAAAGAATTATGCAACCATCTGCCGATACATGAACCTTCCTACTCAGCAGAAAAATCTTTTCGATAAAATCGGATTTAATTCCAATATTTGGAGCAGAAAGAATTCCGATGAAGAATTTGTTATTGTTGAGGACGAATTCTACAATATGTTTGCCATGATGAGGACATTCATGAATCGTGGAAAGCAGCAGTCCTTCGTAAACGTGATGTCAGAGAATTACCTTCTCAGAGATTACATGCGCAATAACAGACAGATGTTTGTGTCCGATCCCAATGCAATCCCCTCACTTGTACCGGATTATGCAAAGACAGAGCGTAACACGATTCTTAAGCTTGTTATACTTATGTCCATGCGACAGGTAACAGATGAAGAGGTAAGCAAAGAACTTCACCTCATAGGAATTGACTCGGAGGACAATTTCGAAGTTCTTGCCAGACTTCTCAAAAAGTATTCCTACGCAGATGACAGCATTTTCTGCGTAAAAGCAATTAAGACAGCCATTGATGAATTTACAACCACATCAATGAATGTTTACAGCATTGACACGGAAACGTTCAACACAACCTTTGCTGATACGTTAAAACATGCGTATTACATCCTTGAGGACGAGAAGGATAATGAAGGCTATCTGGATGCAAAGCTTTTCAGCCACGTATCACAGACAATCCTTCCGGGACAGTTTGTGATGATTGAGATGCCGGAGCTCTATCTG
>JAKSRZ010000019.1 GCA_024403375.1 Lachnospiraceae bacterium | reverse complement strand
GCTAAGCTTCATCAGAGACTTGATGCTACAATCATCTACGTTACACATGACCAGACAGAGGCTATGACTCTTGGTACAAGAATCATCGTTATGAAGGACGGTGTTATCCAGCAGGTTGACACACCTCAGAACCTCTATGACAGACCTGTTAACCTCTTCGTTGCAGGCTTCATGGGATCACCTCAGATGAACTTCATCGAGTGCGAAGTTAAGGAAGTTGGCGGACGTTGCGAGCTTCACTTCGTTGGCCGTAAGGTTACACTCCAGGATGCACGTTCTAAGAAGCTTATCGAGGGTGGCTACGTTGGTAAGAAGGTTATTCTTGGTATCCGTCCTGAGGATATTAAGGATGAGCAGGTTGCTATCGAGTCTCTTCCTGACAGCACATTCGAAGCTGAAATCAGAGTATACGAGCTTCTCGGTGCAGAAGTATTCCTTTACTTCACACTTGAGGACAAGAACAATACAAAGGATCTCAACAACACAGTTGATATCACAGCAAGAGTTAATCCTCGTACAACAGCAAGAGTTGGCGATACAATCAAGATCGCATTCGACCTTTCCAAGATTCACCTCTTCGACAAGGAATCCGAAGCAATCATCTGCCACTAATAAGAATTCAACGCCTTGGGCATTATGCTCAAGGCGTTTTTTGCGTTAAAGGATACACGCGATAAAGTCCCTCGCGGTATCTGGTGCTATTCCGCGAGGTATAGATACCGCGAAAGCTTCAGAGAATCTCATGCCGAGGTCGCTGGCAAAAATTCGAGGTAAAGATACCGCGGCACTTGCATAGTTGACAAGCTTCATTTATTTCTTAACGCTTTTTTTCTTTATTTTTTCTTTGTTTTTTCACAATTTATATGTATAATCAGTCCTTGTTTATATATTAAGGAGAGTATTATTATGCTTAAATTAAAAGATATCGTAAAAACTTATGATACAGGAGATATGCAGGTTCAGGCTCTGAAGGGCGTAAGTGTGAACTTCAGAAAAAACGAGTTTGTTTCTATTCTCGGTCAGTCGGGATGTGGTAAAACTACGCTTTTGAATATAATCGGAGGTCTTGACCAGTATACTAGTGGCGACCTTGTTATTAATGGAAAATCCACAAAGAAGTTTAAGGACAGTGATTGGGATACTTACAGAAATCATTCAATTGGTTTTGTATTCCAGAGCTATAATCTTATACCTCATCAGACGGTTCTTAATAACGTTGAACTTGCTTTGACGCTTTCGGGTGTTTCTAAGAAGGAAAGAAGACAGCGTGCCAAGGAAGCTCTTATAAAGGTTGGTCTGGGTGATCAGTTAAAGAAGCGTCCTTCACAGATGTCAGGCGGTCAGATGCAGCGTGTGGCTATTGCCAGAGCGCTCGTTAATGATCCGGACATTTTGCTTGCAGATGAGCCTACAGGTGCTTTGGATTCTGAAACCAGTGTTCAGATTATGGAGATGTTAAAGGAAATTTCTTCAGATCGTCTGATTATTATGGTTACACATAATCCTGAGCTGGCGGAAAAATATAGTACAAGAATCATTCGTCTCCTTGATGGTAAGGTTGTAGATGATACAAGACCTTTTGAGGGAGAGGTTGATGAGGACGTTAATACTGCTTCAAAGAATAAGGGCAAGAAGGCTTCAATGTCCTTCTTCACTGCACTTGGTCTTTCTTTCAATAACCTTATGACAAAGAAGGGAAGAACTTTCCTTACAGCATTTGCCGGAGCTATCGGAATTATAGGTATTGCAATGATTCTTTCAATTTCCGATGGTTTCCAGAAGTATATCGACAAGGTTCAGGAAGACACTTTGTCAAATTATCCTATTACCATCCGAAATGAAACGGTGGACATGTCAGCCATGCTGAAGAATATGGCCGGTGAAAAAGAGGATGAGGAGGAGCCGACAGAGACTGTATTAAGTGCAAGGGAAAGGAATGTTGTAAAGGCTCTGGATATTACAACAGATATGTACAATAGTCTTGTGAGTGAGAAGACTATTAATGATTTGGCTGAATTTAAGAAATTCCTTGACAATGAAGAAAATGGCGTAAAAGAGCTGGCAAGTGATATTCAGTATTCATATGACTTGAATATCAAGATTTATGGTAAGGACCTTTTCGGAAATACCATAAGAGTAAATCCTTCAACCGTAATGGATTCAATGGGAATGGGCAATATGTCCGGAATGTATTCCAGCTTTGGGGCAATGACTATGATGGGAGGCTCCGACCTGGATGTCTTCACTGAAATAATGGACAATCAGCAGTTGCTTTCCAGCCAATACGAAATTGTTAAGGGTCATTGGCCCGAAAACAAGAACGAGCTCGTGTTTGTAATGTCATCAAGAAACTATGTTGATGACACTGCATTCTACACACTTGGTCTTAAGGATCAGTCCACATTAAAGGCATTCCTTGAAGGAAAGGCAATTGAGAAGAGTGGTGCTGACGAATATACTTTTGATGAAATCCTTGGCCTTACGTTCAAGTGCATCAGTGATTCTGATTATTACAGCTATAATGAAGAAACAAAATGCTGGGAAATGTTGGAAGAGGACAGTGACGAGTTTAAGGAGGTTCTCGACAACGGCCTTGATTTGAAGATCGTTGGTATCATTCGCCCCGCTGAAGGCGTATCTGCTACCGCAATTTCCAATGTTATCGGATATACAAAAGAACTCACAGAATATATTATTGAGAAAACAAATGCTTCTCAGATAGTTAAGGCGCAGCTTGCAGACGAAAACATTGATGTGTTCACAGGCAAGCCCTTTGCCGGAACTGAGGAAGCTGACAAGGCCGGTGAAGAAGCCTATGATATGACAGCAATGATGGCAGGAATGACTCCTGAGCAGCAGATGTATTTTGCATCACTTTCTGAGGAAGAGATTAAGGCCATCATGAAGCAGTACGCTCAGGCAGCTATTTCCACAAGCTCTTTTGAGACTAACGTTAAGACATTGGGCGTCTGCAATCTTGCGGAGCCTTCGGAAATCAGCATTTATCCCCGTGATTTTGATTCCAAGGACAAGATTGAGGAAAAGATTAAGGAATATAACGACAAGTGCGAGGCTGAAGGAAACGAAGCTGGAAAAATTTCGTATACAGATTATATAGGAATACTTTTGGGCTCCGTCAGCAAGATTATCAATGCCATCACATACATTCTGATTGCATTTGTAGGTATTTCCCTTGTTGTTTCATCCATAATGATTGCAATTATCACTTACATTTCCGTTCTGGAAAGAACAAAGGAAATCGGTATTCTCAGAAGTATCGGTGCATCAAAGAAGGACGTTTCGCGTGTATTCAATGCCGAGACACTTATTGAGGGCTTCGTATCCGGACTTTTGGGCGTAGTGGTAACATTGCTCCTTAATATTCCGGTAAATATTATTATCGATCATTTTTCGGGACTTGGTGCAATCGCGGCCTTACCTCTTAACTATGGGGCAATTCTTGTGCTTATTTCAATTGTGCTGACGGTAATAGCAGGCCTCATTCCTGCCGGCATGGCAGCTAAGAGAGACCCTGTTGAGGCACTTAGATCAGAGTGATAAACTCTTTGACATTCAAAGGGATAATGTGTAAAATAACTTTGTATAGTTTTCCGAATACAAAGGAGAAATTATGATTTCGAATCAGGTTTTACAAAGTACAATAGAAGGTATTAAATCCATCGCAAGGGCTGATCTTTGTGTATGTGATATTGAAGGAAAGGTGCTGGCCACCACTATACTGAATCCTGAAAGCTTTGAACAGGCAGTTCTTGCTTTCGTAGACTCACCTGCTGACAGCCAGGTTATGCAGGGTAATCAGTTCTTTAAGGTATATGATGACAGACAGCTTGAGTACGTTATTGTTGCCAAGGGTGACAGTGATGATGTTTACATGATGGGAAAGCTGGCTGCGTTTCAGGTTTCAAGCCTGACAGTGGCATATAAGGAACGCTACGACAAGGATAACTTCATTAAGAATCTTTTGTTGGACAACCTTTTGCTTGTAGATATTTATAACCGTGCAAAGAAGCTCCACATTGATACTGAAGCACGTCGCGTGGTTTACACCATTGAGACTCATCAGGATAAGGATAATGGAGCACTGGAAACTGTAAGAAGCCTTTTTGCGGGAAAGACACACGATTTCATTACTGCGGTTGATGAAAAGAGCATCATTGTTGTGAAGGAGCTTAAGCCTACCGAATCTTATGATGATCTTGAAAAGACCGGTAAGGTAATTCTTGATATGCTGAATACTGAGGCTATGGCAAGAGTTAACATTGCTTACGGTACTATCGTAAACGATATTCGTGATGTGTCCAGATCATATAAGGAGTCTAAGATGGCTCTCGAGGTTGGAAGAATCTTCTTCTCCGACCAGAACATTATCGCATATTCAAAGCTTGGTATCGGACGTCTGATTTATCAGCTTCCTATGTCTCTTTGCAAAATGTACATAAAGGAAGTGTTCGAGGGCATTTCTCCTGAGGATTTTGATGAGGAAACTCTCAGCACCGTAAACAGATTTTTTGAGGACAACCTGAACGTTTCAGAAACTTCAAGAAACCTGTATATCCACAGAAATACGTTGGTATACAGATTGGACAGACTCCAGAAAGAAACAAATCTGGACCTTAGAAAGTTTGATGATGCGGTTGCATTCAAAATTGCACTTATGGTTGTTAAGTACATGAAATATATTGAAAACACCGATCCCACGGTCGGAAAGTAATGAACAACAGGGCGGTTATATAATAACCGCCCATTCTTAAATTATCGGGGAAAATATGGCTGAATTTGATTTCATGCGGGAAATAAATAAGATTGAAATGCCTGTTATATCTTTTGAACATGTTTCAAAAGCGTATAAAAAGGGCGTTGAAGCTTTGACAGATATAAATCTCACTATTAATAAGGGTGAGTTCGTTTTTATTGTGGGTGATTCGGGTTCGGGAAAATCTACGCTTCTTAAGCTTATGCTTAAGGAAACCATTCCGACAAAGGGAAAGGTTTACGTAGTCGGTCATTCGGTTAATCGTTTAAGAAGAACGAGGGTTGCTAAGTATCGTCGTAGTATTGGCGTGGTTTTTCAGGATTTCAGACTTCTGAAGGACAGAAATGTTTTTGAAAATGTGGCTTTTGCACAGAGGGTTATTGGTGCAGGGGCTTCTTCCATAAGACATCAGGTGCCTAAGATGTTGTCACTTGTAGGCTTGTCGGATAAGTATAATGCAAAGCCGGATGAGCTGTCCGGAGGTCAGCAGCAGAGGGTTGCTCTGGCAAGGGCTCTTGTAAATAATCCGGTTATTCTTCTGGCGGATGAGCCCACAGGAAATCTTGATCCTACCAACACAAGAGAAATTATGCATTTGCTTGAAGACATTAATAAACGCGGTACTACAGTTGTAGTAGTAACCCATAATCAGGAAATGGTTGACGAGCTTCAGAAGCGAGTAATCACACTTAAGGGTGGAAAAATCGTGAGAGATGAAGAGCGAAGCGGATACCGCGGAGCACACAACCACTACGAGGACACAGGGATTTATTAACATAAACGGAGAAGCTAATGACTGCTGTCAGAACATTTTTTTACTGCCTCGGGCAGGGAATAAAAGGATTTTTTAAGAACCGAGTATACAGCCTGGCATCTATTGCAACAATAAGTGCCTGCCTTGTTTTGCTGGGTGGATTTTATTATATAGTGCGAAACTTAAACGTGGCTCTTAACAGTGCAGATTCGGCTGTGGGAATAACCGTATTCTTTGAGGAAGGCACAAAAGAAAACCGCATTTTGGAAATCAAAGAAGACCTGACAAAAAGAGTGGAAGTATCTGAAGTTGTGTATGTATCTGCGGAGGAAGCATGGGCAGACTATCGCACTAACTCACTGAGCCCCGAGCTGGTGGGAGTATTCGGTACGGACAATCCATTAGAGGACTCCGCAAGCCTTGAAATATACATGAGTGATGTGTCAATGCAACAGCTTCTTGTTCGCTATATAAACAACATAAAAGAAGTCAGAAAGGTGAACTATTCCGCAGAAATATCAGAAAAACTTACGGATATCAAAAAGATCGTAACGCTTATATCCATCGGACTTATTATAATTCTGGCGGCAGTAGCGGTATTCCTTATAAAAACCACTATTACCACCGGTATAAACGTTCGTAAACCGGAAATATCAATTATGTCCGTAATAGGTGCCACTGACTTTTTCATCAGAAGTCCATTTGTTGTTGAAGGAATTCTGATTGGTATGGTAGGAAGCATTATTCCGGTGATAGCCCTTAGATTTGCCTATGAGAAGGTGATAGATTCCTTAGGCGAGCAGTTCGGGGACTTATTATCGAACTACGAATTTATTTCCGTAACGGAACTTACCAAGGATTTTGCCCCGATCGCACTTCTTTTTGCAGTGGGAATCGGACTTGTAACCAGCTGGCTTACAGCTAGAAAGCAGGTGAGAAAGATTGAAGTCGAACATTTCTAAAAAGATTATTTCAGTCCTTCTTTTACTTGTCCTGTGCCTTGGATTTACTATGCCTGCGTCGCAGAAAGCATATGGCGGAAATTCTTATCAGCCTAAAATAGATGAGGCAAAAAAGAAGAAGGCTGAGCTGGAAGCAAAGAAAAAAGAGATGGAGAAAACCGTCAAGGAACTTAAGGCTCAGAAGGAAGACATGGAAAAGTACATGGAGGAGCTGGATAAAGAGTATACGGCGCTCTATGATGAATATGAGACTACAGGAGAAGAGATTCTTGTGGCGGAAGAAAATCTGCTGGTGACCCGGCAGTTACTGGAGGATGTAAAGCAGAAGGAAGCTGACCAGTACGAGGCAATGAAAAAGCGTGTTAAATATATGTACGAAAACGGTGAAGATTCTCTGATTGAGCTTATTCTCGGGACATCAAGCCTATCTGACGTGTTTAACCAGCTTGAATACAGACAGCAGATTACCAAATACGATAACCAGCTTTTGGAAAAATATAATGAGACCAAGCTGGAAACTATGAGGACTGAGGAACTGTATCTTGCTGAACTGGACAGCCTGGAGTCATTAAAGAGCTTTCAGGAAAATGAGCTGGCGTCTTTGGAAGAACTTTCTGCGGCAAAAAGTCAGGAGCTGATTAAGCTTGCGGACAACCTAGGTGTTGATGAAGAAATGCTCTACGAATACTGGGATGAGCTGAAAAACGCCGATGCCGATATTGAAAAGCTTCAGAAGCTTGAAAAGGAAAGACTTGCGGAAGAAGAGCGTAAGCGTAAAGAGGAAGAGGAACGAATTCGCAGAGAAAAGGAAATGCAGGCGAGTCGTTCACTTGATAATATTATCTGGCCGCTCCCGGCTTCATCCAGAATAACCTCCAGATTCGGCTACAGAACAGCACCTACAAAGGATGCAACGACCTATCATAAAGGTATTGATATTTCGGCAAACACAGGAACGGATGTTCTGGCTGCTATTGCGGGCACGGTTGTAACCGCCACATATAGCTATTCATCAGGAAATTATATAATAATTGACCACGGGAACGGAGTCAGAACAATATATTGCCACGCTTCGAAGCTGCTGGTAAAGGTTGGTGACGAGGTCAAAAGGGGCCAGGTCATTATGAAAGTGGGCAGCACAGGCGTCTCTACAGGCTCCCATCTGCATTTTGGAATATTCATAAATGGTACGGCGGTGGATCCGCTTAAGTATGTTTCTTACTCTGACAAGTTAAAGTGATAAAAAGGAAAAGCGAAAACCTTGCCATGGTAAAAAAACTGTGATAAAATCACGAAAGTTTATTTGTTCGGTTTTTGAACAAAGAAATGAGGAGTTATGAATAAGAGTTTTATAAAGGGATTACTCGCAGGTATTGGCTCAATTCTTGCAGTCATTATTATGGGAATCTTTGTTGCAGGCTGTGCAATGCAAAAGGCCGGAACAGCCTACGATTACACAAGCCCCACAAGAAGACCTGACAGAGTGACCATAGGAACACCCACTCCCGTTGCTGAGGTGGGCAACGAAAAGAACGACAGTTCAAGCGGAAATGAACCAACAGCAACTCCTACGGTAACGGAAAAGGCGGAGACCTCGGAAAATCAGGGAACAGAGGTAGCAGAGGTAACTATTACACCGGAACCTACAGCTACACCATCTCCTGAACCTACAAGAAATGTCAGCTACGACATTTCAAGAGATCTTCTTTCACCGGACTTTACCGATAAGCTCATGCTTTTAGGGCAACTCATAGAGGCCTATTACTATAAGCCTGTTGCTGTGGAAGACCTTCAGGAAGGACTTTACAAGGGCATTATGGACGCAATAGGCGATCCATATACCTGTTACTATACACCTAAAGAATATGCCGAACTTATGGAAAGCACCAGCGGAACATACTGCGGTATAGGTGCATACGTAAGCCAGAACATGAAGACGAATGTGATCACAATCACCCGACCCTTCGTAGACGGACCTGCATATAAGGCAGGAGTAAAAGCAGGAGACATTATCACCAAGGTCAATGATACTGACGTAAGCTCCATGGACTTAAGCAGTGTTGTGGCTATGATGAAGGGCCCTGAGAACACCAAAGTTACGGTTACGGTTTACAGAGAATCTCTTGGTGATTACATGGATATTGTGATTACCAGAGGCTTTATAGATGTTCCCACAGTAGAATCAGAAATGCTTGATAACAACATCGGCTATATTGCAGTTACCTCCTTTGATGAAGTAACGGAGGATCAGTTCAAAAAGGCAATTGATGACATGACTGCAAAGGGCATGAAATCACTTATTATCGACTTAAGAGATAATGGTGGTGGCCTTCTCAATACATGTATCAACATGGTAGATTACATCCTTGAGGACGACAAGCTGATTGTTTATACAGAAGACAGAGATAAGCGCGGAGATAAGTTCTACTCGAGGGACGGACACAGCGTTGACGTGCCTATAGTGGTACTTGTAAATCAGTATAGTGCCAGTGCTTCAGAAGTATTTACAGGTGCACTTAAGGACCACGAAAAAGTTGTTGTAATGGGTGTTACAAGCTTTGGTAAGGGCATTGTTCAGAGCGTGATTCCCCTTACAGACGGATCAGGACTTAAGCTTACAACATCAAGCTATTTCGGACCTAAGGGCGTGTGTGTACAGGGAATCGGTATCGATCCTGACATCGTGGTTGAATATGACAGCACTTCCGAAACGGATAATCAGAAACAGGCAGCAATAGAATATCTTTTAAAGTAACTTCCAAATGGAGGATGAATTATGAAAATAGCAATACTTGGTTACGGCACAATCGGCTCCGGCGTTTATAATGTGTTTACAACAAATGCCGAGATAGTTGAGAAAAAAGCAGGTGAGAAAATTGAAGTAAAGTATGTACTTGACCTTCGCGACTTTCCCGGAGACCCTGCAGAGAACGTTCTTGTTCATGACTACAAGGTTATTGTAAATGACCCTGAAGTTGAGTGCGTAGTAGAGACAATGGGCGGTGATAAGCCGGCGTACACATTCGTTAAGGAATGCCTCCTTGCCGGTAAGTCCGTAACTACCTCCAATAAGGAAATGGTAGCAAACCATGGCCCCGAACTGGTTCAGATTGCCAAGGACAAGAATACAAATTTCTTCTTCGAGGCTTCGGTAGGCGGTGCTATTCCAATCATCCGTCCCATTAACGAAAGCTTTTCCGCAGACGAAATTCTTGAAATCCGAGGAATCATCAACGGAACAACAAACTACATTCTTACAAAGATGGATCATGAGGGTACTGACTACGAGACAGCTCTCGCAGAGGCTCAGGATAAGGGCTATGCAGAACGTAACCCTGAGGCAGACGTAGAAGGCTACGATCCTGCCAGAAAAATTGCAATTCTTTCTTCAATTGCATGCGGACGTCACGTGGACTACAACGACATCTACACAGAGGGTATTACAAAGCTTACGGCCTTCGATTTTGAGTATGCACGTCATATGGGAAAGGCAATCAAGCTCATCGCCAGCATGCGTAAGGAAGGAAAGGACGTTTTTGCATCTGTTTGCCCTATGCTCATTGATACAGAATCACCTTTGTTTACAGTAAATGATGTATTTAACGGCATCCTTGTAAATGGCAAATATTCCGGAACGATTATGTTTTATGGACGTGGTGCGGGAAGCCTTCCTACTGCCAGTGCAGTTGCAGCAGATGTAGTGGAGATTGTAAGAAACCGCGGAAACAACGAACTGATTATCTGGTCAGATGAGAAGCAGCCTGTTACAGACAGACTGGAAGAGAAAAATGATTTCTTCGTTCGTGTGGCATCCTTCAATAAAACAAAGGCACGTGAAGCTTTTGGCGAGGTTGAAGATATTAAGCCTCTTAACGGCGAGTATGCATTTATCGTGCGTGGTATAACAGAAGCTCAGTACGAATCTGCAGCTTCCAGAGTACGTATCATAAATAAATTAAGACTATTGAATGCTTAAGCATAAAAATAAGGCTCACACCATGTGGTGTGGGCCTTTTGTTTACTTAGGCACAAGTATAAACAAGAGCAACTGTGTTTTTGCCAAAATGGAAAGTGCCGGCCTCGGAAATTGTGAAGAACTCAACGTTGGGAGCAACCTTCTTCAAAAGAGCCATAAGCTTGTTGGCATCCTTTGAACTGCCTTCATAAGCGATACCAACGGGGGCGCTGGAATTCTTATCGTGATTCTTAACGAAATCATCCACAAGTGCCTTAAGTGCATTCAGGCGACCCTTCGCTGTCTTATCAACAACGATTTCTCCACAGTAGTTAACCTTAAGAATAGGCTTTCTGATGTGCTTGGGGTTTGATGAAAAAAGCTCAACCTGCTTGTCACGCTTGCTAAGGAGTTCCTTTACGGCGTCCTTAATTGTATTACCTTCTTCACTGAGCTTTGCAGCGGATAATGACTGAAATGCTGTTCCGAGAGAAACTGAAAGTGTATCGAAAACGATTATCTTACGGCCGGGGAACTTGCTCTTTAAGTAAAGGGCAGTAGCACTTGCAATATCATAAGCGGTGCTGACTGAAGAAGAAGTGGACATATGAAGAATATCCGCACCACTTTCAAGAAGGGGTGTCCAAGCACTTATAAAACAATCTGTTGTGGGCTTTTTGCAATCGATATATGTGATGTTATTTTTATTAAATGAACGTGCAACGGCACTGTCTGTTGTAACATGAAAAAGGATAGCTGAATTTTTGGAATTATGTGACATAGTGTAATGTACCTCCTCATCTGATTTACAATATTAGATTAACACATGTATAAAAGTATGTCAACGTTTTTTGCGGACAATTTTGTTGTTTTTTATGCAAGAAAGAGCTATAATAAATGCATTAGTTTTGTGGGGGTCGATTATGTACGACATTAAACTTATTAAGGGAAAATTACGCAGATGGGAAAAGTTCATGAAGAAGTATTCTTTTCCTGCATATAATGACATTCCTGATCTTGGACTTTATATGGACCAGGTGCTGACACTTATGAATCAGTACCTTGCTCCGCTTACCACCGAGGATTCGGAAAACGGTGCGATTACTGCCGCAGCAATAAATAACTATGTACGAATGAAGGTTATGCCGGCACCGGAAAAGAAAAAGTACGGACGAATTCATATTGCATATCTGATTATCATATGTACGCTTAAGCAGGCAATCAGCATTTCCGACATTCAGAAGCTTATTCCTGGAGACCTTTCGGAAAAGGATATGAGAGTGCCTTACGTCATAGGACATGCTGTGACTTCATGACATTTATGCAAAGTGCTATAAGGGCTCGACTCTCTTCTTCATTAATGAGGTAAAGGAAGAGGTGGATCACGTGCTGAATTCCGTAGAGGGAGACGTTTCTCAGGCGGATTTTGATGCCACTGTGAAAATGCTTATTTTCTCATCGGCGACTATCGCCAATTTTGCAAAACTTCTTACCTCGAAAGTTGTTGCTCTCGGTGACGTGGAATTCACTGAGGAAGCGGTTGCAGACCGTGAGTGCTGATTGACAAAACAATAGATTTAATGTAAAATTTGTCCGCTTGTATCTTTGTGCAAGCGGATATTTTTATGCGTCGGATTCTGACGCGACAGCTAGGAGAAAACAATGCAGTACGCAAACGAAATTAACAAGCGAAGAACTTTTGCTATCATATCTCACCCTGATGCAGGTAAAACAACACTTACAGAAAAGCTTCTTCTGTACGGAGGAGCCATTAACCTTGCCGGCTCGGTAAAGGCAAGAAAAACATCACGTCATGCGGTTTCAGACTGGATGGAAATTGAGAAGGAGCGTGGTATCTCCGTTACTTCTTCAGTTATGCAGTTTGAATATGATGGCTACTGCATAAATATTCTTGATACACCCGGACATCAGGACTTCTCAGAAGATACCTACCGTACGCTTATGGCTGCCGACTCTGCGGTCATGGTCATTGACGGATCAAAGGGTGTTGAGGCACAGACGATTAAGCTCTTCAAGGTTTGTGTAATGCGTCATATACCGATCTTTACATTTATTAACAAGCTGGACCGTGACGCAAGAGATACTTTTGAGCTTCTTGATGAAATAGAGAACGTTCTTGGAATCCATACATGTCCTATAAACTGGCCTATAGGCTCAGGAAAGAACTTCAAGGGTGTGTATGACAGAAATACTAAGGAAATAACAAGATTCTTTGCTGCAAATTCCGGTCAGACTGAAGTAAAGACAGAGACCTTAAGCATTGATTCCGAAGGCATTGATGAGCTTATCGGAAGAGATAATCATAATATTCTTATGGATGAACTGGAGCTCCTTGGCGGTGCCGGTGACGAGTTTGATTTAGAGGCTGTTCAGGCAGGTGAACTCACACCCGTATTCTTTGGTTCAGCACTTACAAACTTCGGTGTGGAAACCTTCCTTTCACACTTCCTTAAGATGACCCAGACACCATTGCCCAGAAAGTCCAATGAGGGAATTATCAATCCTACAGATGATAATTTTTCTGCATTCGTGTTTAAAATTCAGGCTAACATGAACAAGGCTCACAGAGACCGTATTGCTTTCATGAGAATCTGTTCAGGAAAATTCTCTGCCGGTGAAGAGGTTTATCATGTACAGGGCGAGAAGAAGATTCGTCTTACTCAGCCTCAGCAGATGATGGCAGATTCAAGAAAGATTGTGGAAGAGGCATACGCAGGTGATATTATCGGCGTATTCGATCCCGGTATTTTCTCCATTGGTGATACCATATGTTCTCCCGGCAAGAAATTTGCTTATGAAGGCATTCCTACCTTCGCACCTGAGCATTTCGCAAAGATTCGTCAGGTTGATACAATGAAGAGAAAGCAGTTCCTTAAGGGCGTTAATCAGATTGCCCAGGAAGGTGCTATTCAGATATTCAAAGAATTTAATTCCGGAATGGAAGAGATTATTGTGGGCGTTGTAGGCGTACTCCAGTTTGACGTACTTAAGTTCAGACTTGAATCCGAGTATGGCGTGGAAATCCGTATGGATATGTTGCCCTATGAGTACATTCGCTGGATTGACAATCCGGGAATTGATGTGGCTGCACTTAACGTTACATCAGATACAAAGAAGGTTCTGGACCTTAAAGACAGACCGCTTCTCCTGTTTGCTCATGAGTGGAGTATCAGAACAGTTCTTGACAGAAATAAGGAGCTGGTTCTTGCGGAGTTTGCAAAGAACTGATCCTGAGGAGTTCGTGTTTTTCTAAGTTCTAGCGGGGTAGAATGATGAAGAAAAAGGTTGACGAAATTAATATAGCAGTAACAGATGATAATCAGGAAGATATGATTAAAGCTGCTGAAGAAAACAATATTGAAGCAATGCAGACCGAGCCGGCTATGGTTATGCCGGTGGTAGCTATTAAGGGGTTAGTGATGCTTCCGGGGATGCTTGTTCATTTTGATCTTCATCAGGATGAATCTGTAAGTGCGATAAATGCCGCAATGAAGGAGGGACGCTCTGTCCTTATTGTTGCACAAAGAGAGGGTGCAAGCGGAGCCTTCAGCATTGATGATATGTATGAAATAGGCACCATTTCTGCCATAAAGCAGATGATTAAGATGCCGGGAAATGTTGTGAGAGTTCTGGCTCAGGGACAGCGTCGCGGACATCTCTTAAGCTTTACGCAGACAAATCCGTACCTTGAGGCAAGAGTAGGTCTGCCCTACGAAACCAATGCAGATATGCTGCCTATTGTCGAGCAGCGTGCAATGATAAGAACGCTTAAAGATATTCTTGAGGAATATTTCCAGGCAAACGACAAAATCGCAAAAGAACTGTCAAAGCAGCTTATGTCCTGCGATTCCCTCGATGCACTTATCAACCAGATTGCAATATCCGTGCCCATGATGACTGCCTCCAAGCAGAAGATTCTTGAGGCCATGGAAATTACAGAACGCTTCAGAACCATTGCAGTCACAATCACTAACGAAATAGAAGTTTTAAAGATAAAGAAAGACCTTCAGGGGAAAGTACGCGACCGCGTCGACAAGAACCAGAAGGACGAAAGTATGCGGGAGCAGATGAAAGTCATCCGTGAAGAGCTGGGCGAAAAGAGTGCGGCAGATGATGCGGATGAATATTTGGAGACCCTTGAAACACTGGTCTGCTCAGAAACAGTAAAAGAAAAAATCAAGAAGGAAATAGATCGCTTCAAAAATCTTTCCGGAAGCCAGGCAGAGTCAGTTGTTTCAAGAACCTATATTGAAACATTGCTTTCATTGCCATGGGACAAAATGACAAAGGACAATCTGTCCATAATTAATGCCAAGGAACAGCTTGATAAAGATCACTATGGCCTTGATAAGGTAAAGGAAAGAATTCTGGAGTTCCTTTCAGTGAGAATCCTTAATTCAAAGGGTCAGGCACCTATCATCTGCCTTGTGGGACCTCCCGGAACAGGAAAAACAAGTATTGCAAGATCTGTAGCCACGGCACTTAACAAAAAGTATGTACGAATCTGCCTTGGCGGTGTACGCGATGAAGCAGAAATCCGTGGACACAGAAAGACATATATAGGAGCTATGCCCGGACGCATTATTTCCGGACTTAAAGAGGCAGGCACAAAGAATCCTCTTATGCTTCTGGATGAGATTGACAAAGTAAGTTCAGATTACAAGGGAGACACTTCTTCTGCACTCCTTGAGGTGCTGGACCCTGAGCAGAATAAACACTTTGCGGATCACTATGTGGAAATACCCGTTGATCTTTCAGAGGTGTTCTTTATCTGCACCGCCAACTCCACAAAGACTATTCCCAGACCTCTCCTTGACCGAATGGAGGTCATTGAAGTCAACAGTTACACAGACAACGAAAAAATCCACATTGCCAAGGATTTCTTATATCCTAAGCAGCTGGAGAAAAACGGCCTGAAGAAGACAAACCTTAAGATTTCCGACGGTGCAATCCGTCTTCTTATTGCCGGTTATACAAGAGAAGCAGGTGTCAGAAGTCTGGAAAGACGCTTTGGCGAACTTTGCAGAAAAGCAGGAAGAAAGCTTCTTGAAGAAAAGCAGGAATTTGAAGCAGCGGGCGGCGATGCAGCAACCTTTAAGCCCTCTGTGATTAAGGTGACCGATAAGAATCTTAAAGATTTCCTCGGTAAACAGAAATTCCACGAACTTAAAGCCAACGCAAAAGCCGAAGTAGGTATAGTACGCGGACTTGCATGGACTGAAGTGGGAGGAGATACTCTTCAGATTGAAGTCAACACAATGCCCGGAAAAGGAGAACTTATTCTTACAGGCAGCCTTGGTGATGTAATGAAAGAGTCTGCAAGAATTGCCCTTTCCTACGTACGTTCTATTTCCGAAAAACTTAACCTTCCGGAAGACTATTTTGATAAGAACAACATACACGTACACGTTCCGGCCGGTGCAACCCCCAAGGATGGCCCTTCTGCGGGAATTACCATGACAACGGCAATATATTCCGCAATTTCCGGAATACCTGTCCGAAATGACATTGCAATGACAGGAGAGGTTTCTCTGAGAGGCAAGGTTATGCCTATAGGAGGCCTGAAAGAGAAGCTTCTGGCTGCCAACAAGGCGGGCATGAAGACTGTGCTTGTTCCCGTTGAAAACGAGCCTGACCTTGCAGAGATTTCCGAAGAAATCACTGCAGGAATGGAAGTAATACCTGTATCCGAAATGAAGCAGGTACTTAAATATGCTTTGGCTGAGGTTAAATAATGGATTCAGATTCCTTAATGCTGTATAAGCTGATTATACTATATATTCTTGACAGAGTTGAGATGCCCATAAGCAATGCCGAACTCACAAGAATTATTCTGGAAAAGCAATATGCAGGTTACTTGGAGATTGTCCAGGCTCTGGATGATCTTGTAGAAGATACATATATTGAGATAGTCGGACAGGGTAATTCACATCAATATAAAATCACAACAGAGGGAGCAGAAGTACTCTCATACTTTCTTAAGGACATTTCCGTTCCCCTTCGTGATGAGATTGATGAATTTCTCCTGAAAGAACAGCATCACCTTCGTGATATTGCTGCTTCCACTGCTGCATTTTCCGAAACGGGAATGAATGCAGGCGAGTATCTGGTAGACCTTAAAGTAGTTGAACGCGGCAGCGAGCTTGTCCGCATCAACCTTCTCGTCTACAGTGAAGAGGAAGCAGAAACAATATGCAACCGCTGGAAAGACGCCAACACGGATGTGTACGAATATCTGGTTCAACGTCTTCTCATGGGAAAAAAGAATAACGAAAAAGAGGATGAAAAAGATGACTAACGCAGAACGTTCATTACAGCTCCATGAAGAACTGAAGGGTAAGCTTTCCACAGAAAGCAAGGCACATGTAAAATCAAGAGAAGATCTTGCACTCCTCTATACTCCCGGAGTGGCTGAGCCTTGTAAGGTGATTCATGACAATCCTGAAGAAGTGTATAAGTACACAATTAAGCAGAACACAGTTGCG
Organism: Lachnospiraceae bacterium; assembly: GCA_024403375.1. Classification (GTDB taxonomy): domain Bacteria; phylum Bacillota; class Clostridia; order Lachnospirales; family Lachnospiraceae; genus RGIG3528. The sequence goes on along the minus strand of JAKSRZ010000019.1, from coordinate 11,869 downwards.
GTTATTTCCGATGGCTCTGCAGTACTTGGCCTTGGAAATATCGGAGCGGCAGCAGCGATGCCCGTTATGGAAGGTAAATGCATTCTCTTTAAGGAGTTCGGCGGAGTAAACGCATTTCCTATCTGCCTGAATACACAGGATACAGAAGAAATTATAAAGACAATAGCCAACATTGCACCCGCTTTCGGCGGTATCAATCTCGAAGATATTTCAGCACCCCGTTGCTTTGAAATCGAGAGACGCCTTAAAGAAATGCTCCCCATTCCTGTATTCCATGATGACCAGCACGGCACCGCAATTGTGGTACTTGCAGGCGTAATCAACGGATTAAAGGTTGTGGGCAAGAAGGTAGAGGACTGCCGCGTTGTAGTAAACGGTGCAGGTTCCGCAGGTATTGCAATCTCCAAGCTTCTTATGAGATATGGTTTTAAGAACCTTACACTTTGCGATAAAGTGGGAATGCTTTCCAAGAAGACAGCAGGACTTAACTGGGCACAGGAAGAAATGGTTCAGGTAACAAACCTTGAAGAAAAGGAAGGCACACTGGCAGACGCACTTGTGGGAGCAGACATTTTTGTAGGCGTTTCAGCACCTAATATTGTTACACCTGAAATGGTTTCAAAGATGAATAAGGACGCAATTCTTTTCGCAATGGCAAATCCTGTTCCCGAAATCATGCCTGACCTTGCAAAGGCTGCAGGCGCAAAGGTTGTGGGCACAGGTCGTTCCGACTTCCCTAACCAGGTAAACAACGTTATCGCATTCCCGGGAATCTTTAAGGGTGCCCTTGAAGGCAGAGCTCCACAGATTACCGAAGAGATGAAACTGGCAGCTGCAAAGGCAATTGCTTCACTGGTTCCCGAAGATGAACTTAACGAGGACAATATCATGCCTCAGCCTTTTGATCCCAGAGTTTGCGATGTTGTAAGCAAGGCAGTTAAGGATCTGATCTAAAATAATATGCGATTTTTCGCAAAATATGATAAAAGCGGCTGAAAATGCCGCTTTTTTATAGTAGTTTTTTATGAATGCTATCTGATATAATATCGCAGGCTGGTGATGAGGGGAAGAATTCACAAGTTGAACATATAATTTACACAATATAATCACATTCAGCCGATAAAGTGTTCCGCGTGATCACAAATACGAATGGAATAAGGCAGCAAGAAATGGCAATTGAAGTTTTTAATCGGTATGAGCTGAAATTTATCATTACCGACGAACAATACAATATTTTGCGTGAGCGTCTGGCTGAATATATGGAATCTGATGAATACAGTAAAAACGGTGATTTCTATACTATCTGCAACATCTATTATGATTCTCCGGACAACGAATTGATAAGACGCTCCCTTGAGGGACCTGTTTACAAAGAAAAGATGCGTCTCAGAAGCTACGGCACGGTGCCGCTGGACAAAAAAGTCTTTCTTGAAATCAAGAAAAAGTATCAAGGCCTGGTAAACAAAAGAAGAACAAAAATAGTTCTTCAGGATGCTTACGACTATTTTGAAACAGGGGAACTGCCTGAGCTTCAGAGCTATATGAACGGGCAGGTACTTAAAGAGATTGATGAGATGAAGAACCGAATGAAATTGGTTCCAAAGCTTTTTCTATCTTATGACCGATGTGCCATGTTTGCAAAGGATGACCGCGATTTCAGAGTTACCTTTGACAGAAATATAACCACACGAAGATATGATCTGGGGCTTCACTACGGTATATACGGAGATAAGCTTCTTGAAGAGGGCGTGTGGATTATGGAAGTTAAAATCGACAGGGCAATGCCTATGTGGATGACAAAGATACTTTCAGATATGCATATATACAAAAATTCCTATTCAAAATATGGAACAGAATATACGAACTTTATAACAAAGGAGAAACACAATGTTTGAATCACTTTTAGGAACAATTAACGATGGCTCCATCGAAACAACGGAAACACTGCTTTGCATGCTTTTTGCTGTAGTACTGGGAATAATAATTGCTACGGTTTACGTACTTTCAATCAAGAAGGAAGAAGCATCGGTAAGCTTTTTCATTACACTTATCATTCTCCCCGCAATTGTTGCACTCGTAATAACACTTGTAGGCAGTAACATCGCACGTGCACTTTCAATCGGTGGTGTGTTCACTCTTGTACGTTTCAGAAGTGCTCAGGGCGATGCGAAAGATATTTCCTTTGTATTCCTTGCAATGGGTGCAGGACTTGCAGCAGGGTTAGGCTTCCTTACCGTTGCATTCTGGGCAGTTGTGGTTCTCGGAGTAGTTATTTTTGCAGTATCAAAGATTGCGAAGAAGGTATTTGAAACTAATGTTCAGGAACTTAAAATCGTTATCCCTGAGGATATGAACTATTCAGATACATTTGCCCAGATTTTCGGAGAGTATACAGATAAGGCTGACCTTACAAAGGTTAAGACAACAAATATGGGTACTCTTTATGAGCTTACATATCATGTTCTCATTAAGGACAAGGCAGATGAGAAACAGTTTATCGATGAAATCCGCACAAAGAACGGAAATCTTAATGTTACTCTTGCCAAGCAGTTAAAGAAGGATGACAGACTGTAAAATACAGAAAAACGGCTCTCGTGCCCCAAAGGTTGCGAGAGCCGTTTTTTTCTGCAGGAGTACTCCTAATCTAAAAAACATACTATAAAAAGTCTAATTTATATAATATTTAGATTTTTCTTCCTCTGATATGATTCACATAGGGAGTGTAAGCTCACCAATAAACATATGAGGAGAAGTCATGATGAAGAAGAAAATCAAAAAAGTATCTGCTTTTCTGCTTTCATTGCTTCTTATGGTTACAATGCTTTCCGGCATGGGAGCAACAACCGTAAAGGCTGCAGAAAAGGACGAGTACACAGCATTTCTTATGTTCAGTGACAGAAACTGGGCATTTGGTAACTGGAGTGCTGATAATGCGAGCGCAACCACTAAGGTTACAGGGGCAGGCACATATACTGTTAAGCTTGATGCAGCTACAGTAGGCGGCGACGGCGAAGCAAAGGCAGCAGGAGCAATGGTCTTCTGTGTAGATATTCTGGATTTCGGATATCATGCAGAAAGTATCGGCGTTGATTACCTTGTTAAAAATGTGAAAATCAAAGCAGATGGTGCAGAGTTCCCTATCGATGAGAGCAAGATTGCTTACGGCGATATAGAGGATAACGGCAATCTCAGAATTGAAATCTTTAATGAATATGGCTCAACTCAGGCAGACCCTGCGTTTGATCCCACAGCACTTTCCTTTGCGAAGGACCTTGAAGTAACCTTCACACTGGAGGAGAAGCGTAACACAGCATTCCTTATGTTTAGTGACAGAAACTGGGCATTCGGTAACTGGGATGCAACAGAAGACAATTCCATTGTTGTTAATGGTGCAGGCACATATACAGTTGAACTTGATGCAACAAAGGTTGGCGGCGACGGCGAAACAAAGGCAGCAGGTGCACAGGTATTCTGTGTTGATATTGCAGGCTTCCAGAAAAAAGCTGCAGCAGCCGGAAAAACATTCGAAGTTCAGGATGTTAAGATTACAGCAGATGGCGTAGATTTCCCTATCGATGCAACAAAGGTTTTGGCAGGAGATATTGAAGAAAACGGAAACCTTCGTATTGAGCTCTACAATGAATATGGTGCAACACAGGGAGATCCTGCGTTTGATCCTACAACACTTGCTTTTGCAAAGAAGCTGGCAGTAACATTTACACTGGCTGAGAAGCCTGTAAACGCATTCCTTATGTTCACAGACAGAAACTGGGCATTCGGCAACTGGGATGCAACAGCTGACAACTCCATTGCTGTCAACGGTGCAGGCACATACACAGTAAAGCTTGACGCAACAAAGGTTGGCGGAGATGGCGAAACAAAGGCAGCAGGAGCACAGGTGTTCTGTGTTGACATTGCAGGCTTTACTAATTGGGCAAAGGCTCAGGGCAAGGATTTTGAAGTAAAGGACGTTGTTATTAAGGCAGATGGTGCTGACTTTGCTATAGATGCTTCAAAGGTTGTATATGGCGACATTGAGGAGAACGGAAATCTTCGTATCGAGCTTTACAACGAGTACGGTGCAACACAGGCAGATCCTGCGTTCGATCCTACAACACTTTCCTTTGCAAAGGAACTGACAGTTTCCTTTACACTTGCAGAGAAGGCTCAGGAAGCAAGACTGATTTTCTGTGACAGAAACTGGGCATACTCCATCTGGGACAGCACAGCTAACAACACATGCAAGTTCAATGGCGATGGCACATATACACTTACACTTAAGAATGCAGATATCAAGGGTGATGCAACAGCTCCTGTAACAGGTGCAATGGTATTCTGTGTGGATGTTCTTGGCCTTCATAACGTTATCGAGCACGTTGATGAGGTACACGTTTACAATGTAATCGTTAAGGCTGACGGCGTAGAAGTACCCGTAGATCAGTCCAAGATTGTAGTTGGTGACATCGAAGAAAACGGAAACGTTCGTTTTGAGATTTATAACGAATACGGCAAGACAGCAGGTGATGGTGCAATCGACGTTAATGCCTTCACATTTGCTGATACACTTGAAGTAACATTCACAATTGACGGTGTTCACTACGGAAGAAACGTAGAGAAGGCACCTGCAGCAGAACCCTATGACGTAGAAGCAGGTAAGCAGGGCCAGTACAATGCATACTTCTGGTTCCAGACAGACGATTATACATTCCGTAACAACTGGGATGATGATTCTTACGGACTTGTTGCTTACGAGGCTGACAACAGCAAGGATAACTTCTATCACGTTACAGGTTGGGGTGCAAACAATGAAGAACTGAACCTCGGCGGTACATTTATCGATGCTGATATTACCTGTGACGGAACATACTCCGTTGCAATGTACGGCTTCGATAACCTTAATGCATCCACAAAGTACAACATGCTTCAGATTTCCACAAACATTCCTTCTCAGCTTGTGGTTGACGGAACAGGCGTTACAATTACAGATGTTAAGGCAAGCTTCGATGGCGGACAGGACAGAAAGTTCACACACATCGATACATCAGGAGATTATGCAGTAATCATGCTCCTTAACACATACCAGGATGCAGTTGGTACAGAGGCTATAGCATACACAATTCCTGAGAAGAGCATCGTTCTTACATTTACAATTTCCGGTCTTGCAAATGTTAATGCTGATGGTGGTAACAGTGCGGCAGTTCTTGCTGCTGTAAGTGGTACACCTGCTACAGAGGAGCCTGTACCTACAGAAGCACCTGCTGTAACAGAAGCACCTGCACCTACAGAGGCACCTAAGGCAACAGAAGCTCCTGCAGCAACAGACGTGCCTGAGGCAGTTCCTACACAGGCACCTGCAGCAGAAACCAAGAGCAGCAATGTAGGCCTTATTGTAGGCATTATCGGCGGCGTAGTTGTGATACTCGGCGTTGCAGCATTCTTCGTTCTTAAGGGCAAGAAAAAGGCTTAATGCTTTTCAACAATAACAAAATATGGTAATCTAATAGGTGGTATCCCTTGGGGTTACCACCTATTAATCTGTTACGGCCCTCACACCTTGGCGTGAGGGAGCCCAGCGGCTTTGAGCGATCAGGGAACTGCGACAGCAGTTTCTACATATTCAGGAAAAGGATGGAAGATATGGACTACGAAAAGGAATTACAAAAGATTGACGAAGTGATTGCAAAGGGACCGTTTAAGGCTGAATGGTCCAGTCTTACTGACTGGCGCAGCCCCGGATGGTTTGACAATCTTAAGTTCGGTATATTTATACATTGGGGCATTTTCTCTGTACCTGCATTTGGTAATGAGTGGTATTCAAGACTGATGTACTGCAGCGATTCCAGAGAGTATCAGCATCATATTGATACTTACGGACCCCACAAAAACTTTGGTTACAAGGATTTCATCCCCTTTTTCAAGGCGGAGAATTTTGATGCAGATGAATGGGTAAGAATTTTCAAGGATGCGGGAGCAAAATACATAATGCCCGTTGCCGAGCATCATGACGGTTTCCCTATGTACGACTCCGCTTATACTGATTGGAGTGCAAAAAAGATGGGACCCTGCCGTGATGTAATTGGTGAACTTAAGGCAGCGGCTGAGAAGCAGGAGATTACCTTTACTACTTCAACTCACAGAGCTGAGCATTATTGGTTCCTCGGCCCCGGACGTGCCTTTGAAAGTGATATTACCGGAGAGTTCCCTAAGGGACATATCTATTGGCCCAGCGTTGCAGAGCAGCCTGCACACGATAATGTTTTCGACCCTGTCAATTCTTCAAAGGAATTCCTGGATGACTGGCTGTTAAGATGCTGCGAAATCATCGACAAATATCAGCCTAAGCTCCTTTATTTTGACTGGTGGATTTTGCACACAAGCTACAAGAATCACTTAAAGAAGCTGATGGCGTACTACTATAACCGTGCTGCTGAATGGGGAGAAGAGGTTGCTATTATTTATAAGCACGATCCTGTTCCGTTTGGATCCGGAATCCCTGACGTTGAGCGTGGAAAGTTTGGTACCACACAGGCGTATCATTGGCAGACAGATACGGCCATTGCGTACAACTCCTGGTGCTATATTGATGGACTTGATTACAAAAAGGCTGACGAGATTGTGGCTTATCTTGTGGACGTTGTTTCAAAGAACGGAAACCTGCTTCTGAACGTGGGACCTAAGAGTGATGGCACAATTCCCGACCAGGATAAGGAAATACTTCATAACATCGGTGAGTGGCTCCGCCAATATGGTGAGGGCATTTATAACTCCAAGCCCTGGAAGGTGGCAGCGGAGGGCCCTACAATTGAGCAGGAGGGTAAATTCTCCGACGTTAAGGACAAGGAATATACAAAGGACGATTTCCGTTTTACCTGTGGAAATGGTGCAGTATATGCTTATTGCCTGAACTACCCGAAGGACGGCAAGCTCTTTATTAAATCCCTTGGCAAGCACAGCTTTAACAGCCTTGGATTCCAGGGCATTGTTACCGGTGTTGAGGTGCTTGGTGCGGGTAAGGTTGAATATAAATACACAGAAGAAGGACTTGAAATCAGCGGCCCTGCCCTGGATACAAAGTTCCCTGTAGGAATTAAGGTTATTACAGACTGATGGAATCACTTTATATAGCTGATGACGAAAAAATAATACGTGACGGACTGAAGTACATAGTCGATTGGGAAGCCCTCGGATACGAAATCTGCGGAGAAAGCGGAACGGGAGACGAGGCGCTGGAGGATATTGTTGCAAAGCATCCTACCATAGCCATGATGGACATCAAAATGCCGGGAATGACCGGCCTCGAAGTTATTCGACGAGCAAGGGAAGCCGGGTATATGGGGAGGTTCATAATCCTTTCCGGATACTCAAACTTTGAGTATGCCAAAGAGGCCATGAAGTACGATGTCAATTACTATCTTACAAAGCCCATCGACGAGGACGAACTTATAAAAACCGTAAGAGAAATCAACCAGAAGCTTGAGGAAGAGCAGAATCTTGCGAGATACAACAATGTACTCAAAGAAAAGTCTAAAAAGGAAATTGTTCTGGATCTTGTTCTGGAGCGTGGTGATACTGATGCTCTGAATCTCGAAGAGCTGGGACTTTCCGCAAGCAAGTACCAGGTGATTGCTTATGAGAGCTTCGACCAGCAGGCTTCGAGCCTTCCGTACCAGTTCGCTGACCTATTCCAGGCTGCCAATAAGGGGGACGAACTCTTTGAGCACTTCAAATACAAAAATATCGACTATTTACTGCTTAAGGGCGGACTTGCAATAGAAAAAATGAAGCGATTTGTTTCATATTACGAGGATGAACCTGAGAAGGGAAGTCCGCTGGACACCCTGTTTATTACATGCGGCCAGGAAGTGACCTCGTATATGGAACTGCCTAAAAGCTTCGATCAGGCCAGACTCCTTATTGAGCGACGCTTCTTCTGCACTGAGGGCCAGCACGTTTTCAACTACGAAGACCTGCCCGCTGTTCAGAAAAACCTGCAACAGCTTGACAAGCAGCTTGTAAACACATATAGTGGACGTCTCACAGGCTATCTGCAGGCCTTTAACCGAAGAAAAGTGGCAGAAGACCTTTATGAGCTGCAGGAATACCTGTTCCATGTGGACGCTAATATTGCAGATGTAAAGATTTTCCTTACGGATATGTATCTGCAGATAAAGGACTCCATAACTCATAATTATTCAACTGTGTCTATTCCCTTTGATACCAACACTGAGATTATTGGCTTCATTTCCACGAGAAATTATCTGTACGAGATAATTGTTTACTGCTCAAAAGCCTTCGAAATGGTCATGATGGCAACAGGAAACTCCACAAGAGACTCGGTTATGGATGATATTCTGTACTACATTGAGCACAATTATCATTCCAATCTCAAGCTGGAAACAATAGCTACGTTGTTCGGATATAATTCCAGTTATCTTGGGAAGGTTTTTAACAAGACCACGGGAGAAAGCTTTAATACTTACGTGGATAAAGTGAGAATTAATAAGGCGTTGGAACTTTTAGAAAAAAAAGAGTTGAAAGTTTACGAAGTTTCGGATAGTGTAGGATATAGAAATGTTGACTATTTCCACAAAAAATTCAGAAAGTACGTCGGACAAAGCCCTGCTGAATACAGGAAGAGCAAAAACATAGACGACGAGGACAATACATGAGATTCTTTTCAGAGATAATTTGCAATAAGGTTTTACTTACATCGGTGGGGGCGTGGTTTTTCTGCCAGGTTATTAAAACAATTATTAACTTCCTTGTGACAAAAAAGTGGGATTTTGAAAGATTGGTAGGATCCGGCGGGATGCCAAGCTGCCACTCTGCAACGGTATGTTCCCTGGCCGTTGCTTCGGGATATGCCTACGGCTTTGATTCCTTCCAGTTTGCCGTCACTACCATGCTTGCCATTATTGTTATGTATGATGCCAGAGGCGTTCGTCAGGAGACAGGCAAACAGGCGGTTGTAATCAAACAGATTACTGAATATCTGGAGAAATCCAAAACAACAAAACATCCCCCCGAATTTGACGAGGAGATGCTTAAGGAACTTGTTGGACACACATTTCTTCAGGTAGTTGTAGGTGCAACTATCGGAATCATTATAGGAATTGTATCAGGTACTTTCTGGATCTGATTCTTCAGTCTTTTCACGGATAAGGTCAAGGAAGTACTTGGCCGGCTCAGAAAGCGGCATTGTATCATCATAAGCAGCAATAATCTTACGCGGAGGAATTTTCTCCGCGGTTTTTATTGTGTAAAGCTTTTCGCTGTTGCGGCCCGCAAGACAGAAGTCGGGAACGAAAGCAATACCAAGACCGATCTCAGCTAAATCTATGAGCAGGTCATTACTGGAAAGCTCGACGCCGGGAACAAGGTCGATGGAAGCCTTCTGGAACATTTCATGGAGGAAAATACTGGTGGTTGAAGACTTGTCCAGCATAAGAATCGGATATGAAGAAAGCTTTCTGAGAGTAATCTTCTTTCCGTCCAAAGGATAAGCCTCTTTATTCGCCAGAAATACGTCGTTGAAAGTGGATACCGGAAATGTCTTCATTGCACTGCCCAATGTAGGATTGGGGAAGTTGGTTACAATAAGGTCCACCTGATTCTCTTCCAACAAAGCTGCACATCCTGAAGACGTGGCGTTTGTTACTTTGATATGAATATCAGGGTACTTCTGGTGGAATTCATTGAAGTAGGGAACGAGGAAATAACGGCAGATTGTGTCGCTGGCTGCGATGCGGAAGGATACGTCGCCGGTATCACGAGCGGATTGCAGCTGGTTCTCAGCCTTGGAAATGAGCGAAATTGCCGGCTCAATGTGTTTGAAGAGAAGCTCGCCCTCTTTGGTAAGAGAGACTTTTTTTGTGCTTCTTAAGAACAGTGTCTGACCAAGTCGACGCTCAAGAACCTTAATCGACTGGCTGACTGCTGACTGAGAAATAAACAGATCTGCGGCAGCGTCGGAAAAGCTCAGACTTTTGGCTACGTGGTAGAACACTTTGTAAAGTTCATAGTTCACGTCCATCATAACGGATACCCCCTGATGATTAGTAAGCTTAATAAAAACCTTCACATATATTAATTTTCATTATAGCATGATTTGTGCCATAATAAAAGCACATTTTAGAATATGGCTATTGTATTTATTGCTCAAATATTCTCTGAGAAGATAAGGAGTTTTGACATGGTAAGAAGAGTTTATGCTGAAAAGAAAGCAGAATTCGCCGTTAAGGCTGCAGAACTTAAAAACGAAATAAAGGAATACTTAAATATTGACAGCGTTGAAGCTGTACGTATTCTTATCCGATATGATGTGGAAAATATATCTGAGGAGACATATAAGGCTTCTCTCACAACAGTTTTCACAGAGCCCCCTGTAGATATGCTTTATGAGAACGAGTTCCCTCATGAGGCAGATGATACAGTATTTTCGGTTGAGTACCTCCCCGGCCAGTTCGACCAGAGAGCTGACTCTGCAGTACAGTGCGTTAAGCTCCTTAACGAAAAGGAAGAGCCTGTTATCTTAAGTGCAACAACATACGTTCTTTCCGGTAAGGTTACTGAGGAGGAACTTGCCCGCATCCAGAAGCATTGCATCAATCCTGTAGACTCCAGAGTCGCAGGTGAGAATGTTCCTGATACATTAAGTCTTGAGTACAGTGTTCCTGAAGACGTAAAGGTGTTCGAGAACTTTACAACAATGCCTGAAGAAGAGTTCAAGGCTCTTTACGGCTCATTAAACCTTGCTATGACATACAAGGATTTCCTTCACATCAGAAATTACTACACAAATGATGAGAAGCGTAACCCTACAGTTACAGAAATCCGTGTTCTTGATACATACTGGTCAGACCATTGCCGTCATACCACATTCCTTACAGAGCTTACAAATGTTACCTTCGAAGAGGGTTACTACAGAAAGCCCATCGAGGATACATATAAGAAGTACCTTAAGGCACGTTCCGTTCTTTATGCTGATCGTCCTGACAAGTATGTTTCACTTATGGACCTTGCCATTTTCGGCATGAAGGAGCTTCGTGCAGCAGGCCTTCTTGACGATATGGAGGTTTCCGATGAAATCAATGCATGCTCTATTGTTGTGCCTGTTGAGATTGATGGTGTAACAGAAGAGTGGCTTGTATTTTTCAAGAATGAAACACATAACCATCCTACAGAAATAGAGCCCTTCGGTGGTGCTGCCACATGTCTTGGCGGTGCAATCCGTGATCCTCTTTCAGGCCGTGGCTATGTTTACCAGGCTATGCGTGTTACAGGTGCCGCAGACCCTACAGTTCCCGTTAAGGATACTCTTTCAGGAAAGCTTCCTCAGAGAAAGATTGTTACAGGAGCTGCCGCAGGTTACTCTTCCTATGGTAACCAGATTGGTCTTGCTACAGGCCTTGTTGATGAAGTATATCATCCCAATTATGTTGCAAAGCGTCTTGAAATCGGTGCTGTTATGGGTGCCGCAAAACGTGAAAACGTTATCCGTGAGACTTCCGATCCCGGCGATGTGATCATCCTTATGGGCGGACGTACAGGACGTGATGGCTGCGGCGGTGCTACAGGCTCCTCCAAGGCTCACAATGCTGAATCTATCAACACTTGCGGTGCTGAGGTTCAGAAGGGTAATGCTCCTACAGAAAGAAAGCTTCAGAGACTTTTCAGACGTCCTGAAGTTACTAAGCTTATAAAGAAATGTAACGACTTTGGTGCAGGCGGTGTATCCGTTGCTATCGGTGAGCTCGCAGATGGTCTTGTGGTTGACCTTGATCTTGTGCCTAAGAAATATGCCGGCCTTGATGGTACTGAGCTTGCTATTTCCGAGTCTCAGGAAAGAATGGCTGTTGTAGTAGCTCCT
>JAKSRZ010000018.1 GCA_024403375.1 Lachnospiraceae bacterium | reverse complement strand
TCTTACACAGACCTTAAGACAGAAGGACTCCACTATTCAGCAGCATTCTCCGGCGGCGATGTAGCTATGCTCAACATGGGTTCATGGTTCATCTCCACACTCATTTCCAACATTGCCAACGGCACATATGATTCATCCTTATGCGGCAACTGGGGTATTGCAAAGTATCCTCACGCTGATGGCGTACAGGCAGGTTCCACACTTGGTACAATCACAGGTATCTCCGTAACAAGCGGTACAGCACACAAGGACGCAGCTTGGGAGTTCGTTAAGTTCGTAAGCGGCACAGAAGGTGCAGCAGTTATGGCTAAGACAGGTAACTTCCCTGCAATCATGACATCTGAGGCTATGAACACAATTGCCGGCCTTGCTGGATTCCCTACAGACGCACAGTCCAAGGAAGCTCTTGTAGTTTCTAATCTCTACCTTGAAGTTCCTTATCATGAGTCAGTATCCGAAGTTAACTCACTTCTTGATACATACCACACAGCTATCATGAGCGGTGAAATGACAATTGATGAAGGTATCAATGCAATGAATACTGAAATCGGTAAGATTTTAAAGTAAAATGATTACGACCTCGTGGGTATAGAGGTTAACGGCGAAGGGGCTGTATTAATTTACAGCCTCTTCTTTAAAGAAAAGTTCGTGTTTACACGGGTTATGGCAGGAAAATAAGAATATGAAAAAGTTATCAAAAACTGCAAAAAGAAATATTGTGGCGTATTCTTTTATCGCCCCGAACTTTATCGGCTTTGCCGTATTCACATTAGTTCCGGTATTGTGTGCCTTCGTGCTGGCTTTTACCAAGTGGGACGGCAGCAACCCTATGGAATTTGTGGGACTTAGCAATTTTAAGGAGCTGTTCGGGAATAAGCTTTTCAGAGCGGCTGTAAAGAACACAATTATTTATTCCATCGGTACCGTACCGTTAACAATGGCGGCATCCCTGGGATTGGCTGTTCTGCTGAATAAAAAGGTATTTGGCCGTGCGGTGTTCAGAACAATTGCCTTTTTCCCTTATGTTGCTTCGCTTGTAGCAGTAACTGCAGTGTGGAAAATGCTTTTTTCAAAGTCCGGCCCCGTAAATGCGATTTTGTACTATGTATTTAAGGTTCCCTCAGACCAGCTTCCCAAGTGGTTTGTAGGCGGTCTTGCATTAGTCAGCTTCATTCTTTTCAGTGTATGGAAATACATGGGTTACTACATGGTTATTTATCTTGCGGGACTTCAGGGTATTTCGGCTGAGCTTTATGAAGCCGCAAGCCTTGATGGTGCTTCAGGATGGCAGAAGTTCCGTTACATAACGGTACCTCAGCTTAAGCCCACCAGCTTCTTTATTACCGTCATGCTGACAATTAACTGCTTCAAGGTATTTGATGTGGCTGTCTTATTGGCGGGTGGAGATTCAAACTCCTTAACAGAATCCTCAGAGGTTCTTGTTCATTTCATTTATCAGAAGGCCTTCGGCGAGTGGAGACTTGGTTATGCAAGTGCCGCAGCCATGGTATTGTTTATCTTCGTATTGGTAGTCACTCTGGTTCAGTTCAGAGGCGAATCCAAATACGCAAATTCGTAGGAGGAACGTGATATGAATAAAAAAACAAAATTACGTTCCAAGAAACAGAACAAAGTTGTAGGTATGATACTTACATATGTGCTGCTGATTGTTGTAGCACTCATAATGATTGTTCCCTTCCTCTGGATGCTGTCATCATCAATTAAGGCTGACCGCGAAGTATTCCAGATGAATCCTTTCAAGTGGATTCCGGATGTAATCAGATGGGACAATTACTCAAAAATCTGGACAAAAATGCCTTTTGGCAAATATATAGAAAACACTGCGATTCTTACAGTAATCGTAACATTCCTTCAGCTCCTGACTTCAAGCTTTGCAGCATATGCTTTTGCTAAACTTGATTTCAAGTATAAGAAGACATTGTTCCTTGCCTATATAGCAACAATAGCTGTTCCCTGGCAGGTTTACATGGTACCTCAGTTCATTATGATGACTAATGCTTTCCACCTTGGCGATAAGCTTCTTGCTATGATCTGCCTTCAGGCGTTCTCGGCATTTGGTGTATTCATGATGCGTCAGTTCTACATGGAGATACCGGATGAATTGTGTGAGGCGGCAAGAATCGATGGTATGAGTGAGTATAAAATCTGGGCAAGAATCATGCTTCCTCTTTCAAAGCCCGCAATTTCCACGCTGACTATTTTCACTTTCGTAGCCACATGGAATGACTATCTTGGACCACTGATTTACTTGACAACAGACACAAAGAAGACTATACAGCTTGGTATAAAGGCTCACTTCATCGGACAGTATTCATCTGAATACGGTCTTCTGATGGCAGCTTCCGTAGTTTCTCTTGTTCCGGTATTGATTATGTTCCTGGCACTTCAGAGATACTTCGTTGAAGGTGTTGCGTCTACAGGTATTAAGGGCTGATGCTGAATCAAGGTGTGGATATGGAAATTAGCGTTTTTATAACAAACAAAGATGGTGAAAAAATCTGCGAAAAGAGCGGAGTAAATGAGGTCAATCTCTTCTACGGTGAAGAATATGAGGAGGGGGCTGAAATCAATGTTTCCATTGATTGTGTTCCTTGCTTTGTATGGCTGAAGGTGGACGATTCCTTTGACAGATCTCTTGTATATGTTACGGGAGATGTGGCTTACAAGGTTCCTTTCGGAGAGAAGAGAGCAAATCTCTCGCCCAAAGCATTTTGTGGTAACAGACATCTTATTTCTGTAAGGAAGGCAATGGATTTTGAAATTAATGCATACAGAAATCTGGCATTAAATACTTCCGATTGCCATACAGTAAAAAATCTTTATCCTCACGCTACTGCAAATGTAGAAACGAGAGGCGAATCAGTATTCGCGGCACAGAATGCCATAAACGGAAATACTGCAAACGAGAGCCACGGCGAGTGGCCCTATGAGTCCTGGGGAATTAATAGACAGGACGATGCTTGTATAAGAATAGATTTTGGAAGAGAAGTAACGGTGGATCGTGTTGTATTGTACACGAGAGCTGACTTCCCTCACGACAACTGGTGGGAGCAGGTTCATCTTGATTTTTCCGATGGAAGTGACGAAACACTTGAACTGGAAAAAAGTACGGCACCCCATGAGTTTAAAATCAGCCCCAGAACTATTACCTGGATTGAAATGAATAATATGAAAAAGGCAGACGATCCTTCTCCGTTTCCGGCGCTTACACAGATTGAGGTGTACGGAAATTAACAATAACCCGCCGGGGTAATCTCGGCGGGTTAATTATTTCTGCATTCAGGCCTTTTTGGGAGAATGATTGTCAAACCGGGTTCGGGAGTGTATTATAGATGACAACAGGTAAAGGATAAACAGAAAGGATTCTATATGAACGTAAATAATGTTGCCCTTGAAACAGTATGTGGTATTACAAGTAAACTCCCTGAAAATACTATGCCCGAGATTGCCTTTGCAGGTAAATCCAATGTTGGCAAGTCATCACTTATAAATTGTCTTATTAACCGAAAAGCACTGGCGAGAACATCTTCACAGCCCGGAAAGACTCAGACCATAAACTTCTATAACGTGGAGAGTAAGCTGTATTTCGTGGATCTTCCCGGATATGGTTATGCAAAGGTATCTGAGGAAACGAAGGCAAAGTGGGGTAAGATGATAGAGAGATACCTTAAATCATCAAAGCAGCTGAAGCTGATTTTCCTTCTTGTGGACATTCGCCATGAGCCCTCTGCCAACGATCGTCTGATGTATGAATTTGTCGCTGACAGTGGCTATACACCGGTAATTATTGCAACCAAGGCGGATAAAATTAACAGAAGCCAGCTTCAGAAGCAGCTTAAAATTGTACGTGAAGGTCTGGAATTGCCAAAGGATGCTATTCTTGTTCCTTTTTCTGCGGAAACAAAGGCAGGAAAGGATGAGGTATGGGAAATAATTGAAAGCATGATTTAGGAGGAATTATGATTCCTGAAACATTGTTGGAAGAATTAAAGAATGCGGAGCTCCCTGAACTTTCCGAGGAATTGTTTTCTCTGTTTGAAAGAGAAGGAAATCGTGTGAAATACGAGGCGGTGTACTTTGAAAGAAGAAAACTGCTGGCTGTTTTCGGACTGAATGCTATAAAGCAGCATATTGTTTCGGAGAAGCTTATACAGATAATCGAAGGAATATGTGACGAAGAAACATGGGCCTTGCCGGCACATTGTAATCGGGAAAAGGATTCGGATTGGCGGCATACGGTGGATCTTTTTAACTGCGAAACCGGATGTGCTCTGGCGTTGATTTATAACGATCTGAAAGACATCCTGCCGGAAAAGCTTTGGAAAAGAATGCTTGACGAAATATATAGTCGTGTCATTTCGCCCTTCTTTTTTGAAAACAAGCAGTTCGGCTGGGAGGGGGCACATCATAACTGGAATGCGGTTTGCGGCGGCTCCATTGGCGTAATCCTTCTTTGTGCACCGGAACTGGTTAAGGACAAAATGCCTGTTGAAGAGGCTTTAGGCAGAATCAACAGATCACTGAATACATATATCGATAAAGGTTTTTCGGAGGATGGTGCATGCCTTGAGGGTATGGGATACTATAATTACGGCCTCAGCTTTTTCCTCGGATATGCAAGACGCCTTAAGGATTTTACAAAGGGCAAAATGAACCTGCTTGATAATGCAAAGCTCAGACTGATTGCGGAGTTCCCAAAGGCTATTTACTTCCGACAGGGTTCAGTGGTTAATTTTTCCGATGCGGATACCGACGAAAAAATCTATCGGGGAATCATAAAAAGCTTTGAAGATCTCTATGGCATAAAATATAACCTGCCGGAATGCGTTTTTGCAGAGTTTGATACAGATACCTGCTATAGATTTATTACACTGTATGATGATATGGCTTGTGACGCATCAGAGGCGCCCTTGGAGGGCTTGCCGGAGACGGAAGGCAAAATTGCACGTACGAATCTTCTGGAGGCGGCTCAGTGGCTTATTTGCGAAAATCATCAGGGGGCCGGATTTGCCATAAAGGGTGGAAATAACGACGAGCCCCATAACCATAATGATGTTGGCAGCTATGTTCTGTACTCTGACAGTGGAGCAGTGGTTTGTGACCTTGGTAAAGGTGTGTATACAAAGGACTACTTTGGAGCCGGGAGATACGATATCCTTTGCTGCTCATCGCTTGGTCATTCTCTTCCGGTAATAGGGGGACAGGGCCAGAAGGCCGGGGCAATGCACAGAGCCGATTCGTTTGAAGTCGTTGAGGACGAAAAGAAGGTAACTGTTAAAATTGACATGACCTCTGCATATGATATCCCTAAGGTAAAGCGTGTTCTGCGTACGGCGGTTTTTTATAAGGAGCCCGGGGACTTTAAGGGCGGTATTCTGAAGAATGTTCTTGTTGTAAGAGATGAAGTGCATACTGATCAGGATTTTGAGGATTCACAGATGCACACAAGGGTTATTTCAAGAATAAAGAATATGAAGAACCTTAATGTACGTATGGCAAATGAGTATATACGCTACGGGGACAGTGTTACGGCAGAACCCTGCCCGAACTATTCCTTCAGCTGTGAAAAGCATATGAACCATCAGGACGAGCCTGAAGAGATTTATGTATACAAGATACCCTTCTGTGAGGGCGAACAAAAAGAGGGTTACAAGGAATTTGTAATCGAATATTCACTTGCGATATAAATAATAGGCCAATAAAAGTCGGTAACCAGCGTATCAACACTGATTACCGACTTTTTTCTGCTTATTGCTTTTTCATACGATTTAAGAGTTGTGAAGTATCAAGAACTTCCTTGTCCTCTTGCTTTGGTTGCTTGGGGGCCTTAGGCGCTTTAGGCGCTTTTGCTGGTTTGATTACAGGCTCCGGGGGAGTGACGATATCCTCAGCGACAGGACTCTTCACTGATTCCTTGACGGGAATGCTTGCGGGAGCCTTTTTCTTCCGTTCGGGAATAAGGCGAACATTAAATCTTCTGTAGGCAATATCAAAGACGAACAGCAACAGAGCAACAACAAGAAGGGGAGTGGTAATGTCTGTCATAGCCTTACCTGTTTTCAGTACAGATGAGAAGACCATATCAGGAGACTCAATCATCGTTCCGCCGGTTCGGATTGTGTAATCCTCAAGAAGATTTCCTTTATCATTAAAATCAAACACATACTCCGGGGAATACTTCTTTATGGCGGCGGTTGTCACACCGCCCATAAGTTCGTCACCGGTATATTGATTTACGGCGATACTGTAGACGCCGGTTCCGGCCATTTCAAAGTCACCCTCAAATACACCGGGGGCGGTGGCAGGAAGATTAATAATCGAAGGATTTCCGTTCACATCTGTAACGGTCGCGGAGACGGATGTAGCAGCACCGAAATCTTCAGTGTGATAAGTTACATGAGCTCCGTCCGCGGACTGGGTGACTTCGGCATAGGAGCCATCCACTCGCAGTTCCTGAGTAACAAGGTTCAGCATGTTTGACCAAAGCTGCGGATTGCCATCCCAGGCGAAGAAGTTTCCGGACCATTCTGCTGTGGCATCACTTGTCCACACAAGGGTTTTACCGAGGCCATATTGCCACCATGCGAGAACGGGATCGTTTTTGGGTGATACAAGAACCTCGGTGGCACGAGGCTTAATAGTTGTGGCTACGTATGCATAAAGAGTGGGAAGACCGTCGGCGGCAACATCGGTTATAAGACTGTCCGTAACGTTGCCATATTGGATGGCAATGGGGGCGAATTCGTCTTCCACAATGTAGGTGTTGGCTGACAGGTATACTTCCTGGGTGAAAATCCTTGGTATGTCGGTGCCGATGCTTGTCTGGTACATACGGCCGTTACATCTTTCGGCAAGGAAGGAAAGAAGCTCTGTGTTACATCCGGCACCGATGGCTACCGTTGATACGGTAATTGACTCATCGTTGATGGCATGAATCAGACTATTGTAATTGCTCATGGCAAAACCATCCTGACCATCAGTAAGGAGAATGATGTGCTTGATGGCAGCATCGGCTTTTGAAAGGTCCTGTGCGGCGGCTCTCAATGCGGGAAGAATGGAGGTGCCACCTCGAATATCGATGCTGCTGATGGCTCTTGCAATTTCTTTTCGGTCAGTAATTTCAGTAATCGGAACTACGCGGCTGTAGGAATCGTCAAAGGACATGACGCCGATCAGGTCGGTGTCACGCATAGTATCTGCTGCTGCCACAGCGGCCTGTTTTGCCATTTCCAGATTTTCTCCGGACATGGAGCCGGATTGGTCGATAACCAGCTGTATTGCCATTTTTGGAATTTCTTTTTCGCCTTGAACATCCATTTCCACAGGAAGAACGGTTTCAAGAGGAGTGCCCTTATAGCCGCCCATGGCAAAGGCCTGACGACCACCGCAGGCAATAAGTCCTTTTCCGTAATCCTTTACGTAAGTCTCCACTATTTCCATAAAGCTACGATTCAGTCTGTCGGCATTAACATTTACAAGCACGACACCGCTGTATTCCAACAGTTCGGAAAGTGTGGAGGGCACATAGTCAGGGGTAACCTTCTGATAGGGGGTGTTAAGTGATCTGAAAACATTCTCCAGCGATTCTCCGATGCCGGGGGTTCCCTCCACAAGAAGGACAGGATCCTGCTTTGAAATGTTTGTATAAGCGGAATACTCATTGTTCAGAGTGACGGTATCATGGGGAGTTTCTATAGTTACCTGATATGTTTTCAAGCCGGTATCACTTTGAGTGTCTCTGAAAGTATAAGTGTTGTGGCCACGCTGAACGCTGACGGGCTTCTGACCTCGCAATGATCGGCCAAGGTAAAGAGATATTACCGCATCTGTGGCCACGTTGCTTTCTACTTCCACAACAATGCTGAAGCTTTCTCCCAAGCCTACAGATTCAGGAACCTGAAGGTTCTTAATGTAGACCTCTTCGGTTTCTTTACGAGTCAGAGAAAGGGTAAGCAACTGACAGCCGGAAAGGGTAATATCGGCGGCAGTGTCCATTAGTTCGCCGGAATTTTCCTGACCATCGGAAATAAGTACGATTCGTTTTGCATAGCCTTCCGGAAACATGGAAAGTGCCAGACTGACAGCACTCTCAAGATTAGTGGCGGAGCCGTCAACCGTGGAAGATATTCCGTTGAAAGCAGTTTCCTTGGAAAGAAAGTTTTCTACGGCAGCGGTTTTTCCGAAGGCAACCACACCGACATAATCCTTTTTACCCTTATTCTTCAAGGCATCGCTTATAAAACGTGATATTTCCTGCTGATTGTTTTTAAGACTGTCCGAGCCGTCCACAACAAAGATTGTGGCAACATTATTGTCCTTAACCATGATGCTTACGCCGGAAACGGCAAAAATCAGGAGAGTAAAAAGTAATCCACGGAAAATAATCTGTCCCAGGCGACGTTTTTTATCAACAGTACGCAAAAATCGCATGGACAGCACAAGGCCCCCGATTATAAGGGGAATCAATATGAGAAGATAGGGTCTTAAAAAAGCTATTCTCAATTTAGTACCTCGTTACTTTTTTATGAATATTATCCATTCTGCCATAAGGAGAAGAAGGATAAGAGCTATAATAAATGGTCTGTAGCTGAAAACACCCTGTTCGGTGGCATCAACAACAGAGAAGCTTTCGAAGTTATTATCATTATGAACTTCACCGAAGCCGGTGCATCTGCTTTCTGTTGTGGGAAAATTTACAACAAAGCTTTCCTGTGAGGGCTTTCCCGCATTCAAGACATAAACGCCGGGAACATCGGTATCTTTGAAGTTCAGAAGGCCTGATGAATAATTCTTCTGAAGTCCCTTTGGTCCGGATACTGTAAAGCCATTATCGGAAAGGGCTGATATTTTTACTGTATCGCCGCAGAAAACGTTTTTGTCTGAAAGTGCCGAGGTGTCAGCAAGGGTTGACATGAGTGAATATATAAACACCGGGAATTCCATTTTCAGTACCATGTCTGAAGCATGAAGATCAAATCCCAGGACGCATACTCGTCTATAGTCAGTCTCGCCGATAAAGCCTGCGGAGAATGACACGCCGGTCTCATCCCTTACAGTCATAAGATTTTCTGCCCAGATGGGGAATTCCATTGCTTTTACTGATGAAAAACCAAAGGAAGAGCTCTTAATGTTCTGGGTGTATTTCGTGCTGTCAAAGGAGACTGTAGGAACGTAAGTACCGGATTCGGATTGTGAGTACTCAAGCTCTCCGACGACAGTGTAGTATTTGTCAAAGGGAACATTAATAAACATCAGGTTTCCCTTTTCGGGAAGCATTTTCTCAAGGTTTTCGGGAATGCAATTATCGAAAACAATAAGGTCGTAGTTGTCCTTTGCAAGAGTCTCAAAGTCCGAGATGTCTGTGCCGACGGATACGCTTATATTATCTGTAAGCTCTATGGCACGCTGCAGGAAAAGGTTACCTGAAGTCATAAGCAGAACCTTGGACTCGGTTTCGTTGTTCGTAAGTGCATAGGCAACATTATCCTGAATTAGGTCATCTGCGTTATTGATTTCGACCTTGACCACGTCACCCTCAAACTTCAATGAATCAAAGTAAACTACCTGACTTTGGTTTGCGGGAATGACAACGGACTTAACGACAACAAGTTCTTCGTCCACATAAAGATTCAGATCTGTGACGAGCTCCTGATCTCCGCAATTGGAAACTCCTGCAAGCACTACTTTTTCGTCTCCTCTGGAGCCACAGCTAACATAGTCAACACAAGCATTTCTTATGTTTCCTGAAAAATCGTAAATGGTTCCTGAAGCCTCCGGAAGAGCTACATAAGTATCTGTAAAGGCTGCGATCTGTAGGGAGGAATCTGAAATACGCATAGTATCGCAAAGCTTGATTCCTGCGGCGACATCTCCTGCGTAGTTTGTCTGGGATATGCCTTTTAACAGTGAAGAAACGGTGTTCTTATCCTGTGAATTGGAGGCGAGGACAGCAGTGTCCTTATTGCAGGTGATAAGTGTGATCTTAGTACCTGAGGGCAAGGTGTCCACAAAATGCAAAGCGGAAGCCTTTGCTTTGTCGAGTCGTGTATCTCTGTCATCCAGCTTGGCACTCATACTTGCTGAGTTGTCTATAAGAATGGCAACACTCTCAGATACATCCACTTCTTTACGCAGGTAGGGGCCCATAAGTGCAAGAATAAGCACGATGATAGTGATAATCTGCATAATGAGAAGAATATTCTTTTTTAGCTTTTCCCATGGAGTGTCAGATTCCTTGTTCTGGTACATTTCCTTCCACAGAAAGACTGAAGGGACAGGTGTGTCCGTTGCATTCTGCTTGAGGAGATACATGATTATAACAATTGGAATCAATAACAACAAAGCCAAGGGCCATAGATGCATGAATCTCATGTGAAAATCCTTGTGAAATCGCTGTCTGTTAAACTAAGTATGTATTTTGCACTGTATTTTTTGCAAAGAGCCTGAAGCTTTGTAACATGTTCTTCATAGGCCTTTTTGTAGTCTTTTAACAGCGCATTGCTGCCGGTGACTTTCAGCGAGGCACCGGACTCACTGTCTATGAGGTTGCTTGTTTCAAAAATTTCAGGTGACATTTCTTCTTTGGTCAATACATGAATAACCATGATTTCCTGCTTTTTGTATGTGAGGTATTTCAAGGAATCCTCAAGGTTATCTGTATATAAGTCGGAGATTATTATGGACATACCTCGTCCTGTTATGTCCTGATTTTTGATAGACTTAGTAAGGTCATTTTCGCCCTCGAAGGTGATGGCACTTAAGGTGTCAATGAGACGAGAAAACCCTTGTTTTCCGGCAGTGCCTTTATGTACCTCGTTTTTGTTGTTTTTTAGTACATTCAAAATAACCCTGTCCGAATTATCAAGAATGCAATAGGAGAGGGCTGCCGCCAGGCGCTTTGAGTGAACGGCCTTTGTGGGGGTCCCGAAGTCCATGGATTTGCTGGCGTCCATGAAAATGCGGAAGAGACCTTCTTTTTCTTCCATGAAAAGCTTCACGAAAAGTCTGTCGAAGCGGGCGTAAGCATTCCAGTCGATTCGGCGAATGTCATCGCCGGGGATGTACTCACGGAAGTCTGAAAACTCTACAGAGGAGCCTTTGGCGTTCGATTTTCTTCCTCCATTGGCGCCTGCCGCCAGACGCAACTTAAGCTGCAGTCGGAACTTTTTAAGTTGTTCGTAGAACTCAGGTGTAAAGGTTTCGTCTGTGACCATTACTGTACCTCAGAAAGAAGATGGGTAATCATATCGTCTGTAGTGAGACCGTCTGCCATAGCTTCGAAATTAGGAATGATTCTGTGGCGAAGAACCGGATAGGCCATCGCTTTAACATCATCAAAGGAAACGTTAAAACGTCCATCCAACAGGGCACGTGCACGGGAAGCGTTGAAAATAGCCTGACCTGCACGAGGAGATGCTCCGCAGGAAATATACTTTTTAACATAATCGGATGCTCCGGGAACTTCCGGGTGTGTTGCCACAATGAGCTTAAGTGCATACTCTTCAACGGCACTGGCAAGCTTAACATCACGGATAATGTCACGTATTTTTAAGATGTCATCACCGTTCATAACAGGGTTAAGATCGACCTTTTTATTTGTAACGGTTATGTCCATAATGGCCTTCAATTCCTCTAAAGTGGGGAAGTCCACAAGAATTTTGAACATGAAACGGTCCAGCTGAGCCTCGGGGAGTGGGTATGTTCCTTCGTTTTCGATGGGGTTCTGAGTTGCGAGAACCATGTAAGGCTGCGGCATTTCGTAGGTTTTCTTGCCGACTGTTACAGTTTTTTCCTGCATGGCCTCAAGAAGAGCAGCCTGAGTTTTTGGTGTGGCACGGTTAATTTCATCCGCAAGAACGAGATTGGAAAATACCGGGCCCGGTTCGAAGGTAAATACGTTGTTACCGTTTTCTTTTACGATCAGGCTAGTACCTGTAACGTCGGCCGGCATAAGGTCGGGGGTAAACTGTATACGCGAAAACTGAATGTCAAATACCTTGGCGATGGTTTTTACAAGCTGTGTTTTTCCAAGACCGGGAACACCTTCCAGGAGGATATTTCCGTTGGTAAGCATAGCAATAATGACTTCGTTTACCACATTTTTCTGACCGATTATGCCCTTTGCGATTTCGGCCTTTGCGGCATTTACTTTGTCAACTATTTCGTTTAATTCCTGTTCGTTCATATTCTCCTCCGTTAGTTATTGGTTGGGGTTCCGTATGATATATCTGAAAAGTAATCTCTTATAATGTCCTGAAGAGATTCGGGGATTTTTTCTGTAGTAAAGCTTTCATATGCTTTTTTTGCATATTCGGCATGAATTCTTTCATAATCGGCACTTCCGCCGGGGATAGCGAGAAATTGATCTGCTTTTTGCTGCATGGAATTTCCCGAGCCATTATTCGTTCCTGTAAGATATTCGTCGCTGTAGTTTGGAATGGCAAGCTCTTCTCCGGAGCCGGGGTTGTGCTGGGTTTCATGCCCTGTTATGCTTCCCGTATTCCAACCCTGACCTTGGCCCTGACCTTGCCCCTGGCCTTGACCCTGACCTTGGCCTTGCCCTTGCCCCTGGCCTTGACCCTGACCTTGGCCCTGCCCTTGGCCTTGACCTTGACCCTGACCTTGGTTCTGACCTTGACCTTGGTTCTGACCTTGGCCTTGGTTTTGACCTTGCCCTTGGTTTTGTCCCTGACCCTGCTGTCCCTGTCCTTGTTGCTGACCTTGTTGAGATTGCTGGTTGCCGGCCGGATTCTGCGAGAGCTGCCCTTGAGGCTGACCGGCTTGGCTGTTCTGTGCCATTTGTCCAATGCTTGGAGAAAGTTGTGATAATTCCTGCAACGCTTCCTGAAGTTCTTCATTTTCCTGAAGCATAGCATCAACCTTTTGGAGAACATCATTATTTCCATTATCTCCTAAAGCTTCCGCCTTTTTCTGGATTTCTTCAAAAAGCTTTTCGACTTCTTCTGCGGAAAGAGCGTCTTTCATGTATGCATCAAGAGCATTCTTCATTTCGTTGGCTAAAGAATCCTCAATTTTTGATTTAATCTGCTGCTCGAGCTTCTTGGAAAAACGGTCTTCGGCTTTTTTCAGGCCTTCCTTGGTTTTAGCGTTTTTGACTTCGCTCATAGTCTGATTTAACAGCTTTTCCAACTCCTCCTGCATTTCCTTTGTGAGTTCAAAGGTATCAGTCCACTTCTTGGCATCTTCTTTTATTTGCTTTTCGACTTCCTTACGGGCCTCGGCAACTTCTTCATACTGTCTTGCCTCATTCTTTGCAGGTGATTCAATAAAGGCCGGAACTGTTGCTGTAACCAGCAGACAGAAAAGCATTATCAGGTAGTTTTTGGGAAGCCTGAAACGAAAATGCAACTTAACATTAATCATTTCCACGTAACGCACGGCATCCTTCAAAAGTAACTGTGACATAGCATCGTCTGCGTTGATGAATTCCAAAGCGGAAGCGGTCCTTTCCTTTAAGCCCAGTGAATCAGCGGCTTTTGCAGCGTCCATAAGGGTTGGCATGAAAACAATTCCTATAACAATATTAACAACCAGAGAAACTGATAACAGGACAATGCTGACCGTTATAAATCGGGGTACAGGGATAAATATCGATGCTACGGAAAGAACCGACAGTACACCGAGCCCTATTGTTATGCCTTGAAGAATATAGTTGATAAGATTGAACAGGCGAAGGCGTTTAAGTATTCTGTTTAGAACTTTAAGAAGTCTTGTTTTATCGTCCACTCGATTTTGCCTTTTTATGTGTTGTAGGATCAAGAATTTTTGCTGCTGCAGTCAGTACTGAAAAAGTAACAGCAAGCTGAAGTATGATACTGATAGGGGTCCAGAATTTTATAAAGAAATTGGTTTTCTGAATGTTGTCCCCAAGATTGTAAAGGATGTAATCCATTCCTCCAAAAACATCTGAACCGAAATCAAAACCTATTAATCTGCCCACTACGTCAACCACAGTAGCTGCAGGGTTCAGGTAAAGAAGGAAGAAAAACGGGTCTCTGCTCCAGGCTCTGGCAGTATGCAGAGTATAGATTTCATAGTTCATTGCATCGTTTCTTATCATCACAATTACGGAGCCGATGGCTGTAATTGAAATCGTTCCGAAAATCAGCACCCATATGGCAAGGTAGGAAAGAATTGTTGCCGTGGATGATTTCTTGCATATGGTGGAAAAATATATTCCGAAGGAAGCGAGGTACATGGCAACGATAGCCAATGTTCCGTAAAGGGCCAGAATCTGGATGAAAGAAATACTGCCGTAAATAAACACGATGGAAACCATGGGGAGTGTTGAAAGTAACAGGAGACCAATGTATATAAGGCATGAAAAATACTTTCCAAGAATAATCTCCAGAGGAGTCATGTTGGTTGTAAGAAGTACATCCAGTGTCTGATGTTCTCTTTCTCCGGATATGCTGCCGGCAGACGCAGGGGGAACCACAAGACAGATCATGGCTGACTCAAAAATAATGACGGAAATAAAGAACCATGGCAGTATTGCTCCCGATGGACTTTGGAAGGAAGAGAGGCTTAAATTCAAGGACAGAACAATAATCACAGCCACAATGGAAAGCAAAAGATTCAGAATAAACATCAGAATTGACATGTTGCTTCTTTTGGCTCTGACCATCATATCCTTATAAAGAACAGCATTTTTAAAATTAATTCTCTGCATTTATGTTCCCTCCTTCCATAATGTTGATAAAGATATTCTCGACATTTTCCACCTTTTTATTGAAGCTGATAAGGGGAATGTCGTTCATAATCAGTTTTTTCATAAGAGCGGTAATGTCTTCGTCGGCTCCGCTGAAGCCGATGTTGAATTTGTTACCTACCAGTTCGCAGCTCACTACAGACGGGGTTTCTTTAATGAGTAAGGCGGCTTTTTCGGTGGCATCGGTAACAACAGCTTCCAAAGTGATTGAACCTGATGAAAGAAGCATGGCGTCCTCTACGGACCCGTTGAATTTAAGTTCTCCATGGCTGATAATGCCCAGTGAAGAGCACATTTCAATCAGCTCCGGCAGAATATGGGAGCTGATAACAATGGTCTTTCCCATTCCGGAAAGGTTTCTGAGAATTTCTTTAAGCTCGAATCTTGCCTTGGGATCAAGTCCGGAGGCGGGTTCGTCAAGGAAAAGAATATCGGGATTATGAACAAGTGCTCTTGCAAGGCAAAGACGCTGCTTCATACCGCGGGAAAGTGAATCTACCTGAGTATCTCTTTTATCCTTAAGGTTTACCAGCTCAAGAAGGCTTTCACAAAGGGGAAGACTTTTGCTGCCCCATATGCCGTTGGCACCTGCAAAGAACTGAAGGTACTCAATAGCAGTAAGGTTATCGTATACACCGAAGAAATCAGGCACGTATCCTACTTTGTTTCTTAATGCACGACCACCGGAAAGAGTGTTCTGACCATCGATGATAACTTCTCCGGAATCGGCGGCCAGCAATCCGACACATATTTTCATTGTTGTGGTTTTTCCGGCACCGTTGGCACCTACGAAACCAAATAATTCTCCGTCACCTATTGTCATGGAGAGGTTGTTTACGGCTTTGAAACGGCCAAAGCTTTTGTTCAGATTTTTAATTTCAAGCATTGTTTCCCCTCCTACTTATAAATTGTACTATATCTGTCGGGACTGAAAAGCCGGTTCATGGAATCTGTGGGCTTATCGGAAATAATAATCATTTCTGTCATATTATCCTTTTCGTTCTTTGTAACGCCCTTAGGATTTTCACTGAATGATACGAAAAGCGGTGTGGCTGCGGAATATTCGATAAATCCGTCAGCGGTAAATCCCAGAGAACCTAATGGATCGGAGGGATCTACGTTGGAATCTGTAATATACAAACAACGGCCGTCCATGTATTTGCCGGTTTGCATGACACTGAAATAGTCATACTGATTTCCGAAACCGGGATAGTATGTAAGGTAGGACTCTTCAAGATATTCTATAAGGGCTCTCTTATCATATTCATCACGGAAGTGCTTGTTGCCTGTTCCTAAAAGGATTGTGGCAGGGCTTACCTTATATTCGGAGAAAAGAGTGTCCGGGTCATTCATCACAATGCGGGTTGAGTCACATAAATCCGTTTTAAGAATGGATTGGCCTTTTAATGTTGAAAGGTCGATGGTTTCACCCGGAGCAACGTTTCCGACCTTGAACAGTGCAAAGTCAACGCAGATAAAGGAATCTGTAAGTATCTTATCAGAATTGTTTACAAGAGTTCCCGATAATCGGCCGCTGTGATAGGTGCAATCAAAGGAAATATCAGGTGAGATGACCTCTTTATTTTCCAGAGAAAAATATTTGGAACTCATTGCAGTGATGTTATTGAATTTGAGTGTTGTACCATCGGCTGCTTCAGAGTAGCAGATTGTATAGTCGGATTTTGACAACGGTGCACCGGAACGATAGTAACGCGTGCTTTCGGTGCCGGCATCCAGAACTGCATAGTTACTCTTAAAAGGAACAGTGTAATGCTTAACCTTGGGCATTGTAATAGCCGCGTAATCGGACTCCGTGAAGGTACCGCCTATATTTGTAATAAGGCGTACTGAGTTAACAGAGGCACCGGACACGCGGGTGCTGAAGCCCAAAACAAAAACAATAAAGCTTCCTGCCAGAGCAAATCCGGCCTGAATCGGCCATATGAGCATGGATTTTCCCTTCTTTCTGAGCCTGAAGAAAATAATAAGCGAAACGGCAACATAGGCGAAGAGAAGCACAATATAAATCAAAGCAGGAGTAAGCTTCTGGGCGGACATACGATCCATAAGGTTTGAAAGAAAATAATTTCCGGAACGCCAGCCGTAGTTCTGGAGTCTCTCAATGATGCGAGCACCGGCCAGGGATTCAATAATATGAATAACCAGGTCTTTATTACCTGAAAAATCGATGAAAGGTGACTTTGTGAGATCGACACCCAGGACACAAATGTAGCCATCCCCGGAAGGTGAGTAGGATGCAAAGGGATATGAACTTCCATCCTCAGAATCACATTCTATGAAGGGTTCTCCGAAGGAAAATTCACAAATCTGGCCATCAATTGGAGTTATATCTTTTTCTGTGGAAAAATTGTCGGAAAGATATGCGGCAATGAGGTCAGGTATGAGATTATCAATAGCAAAGTACCTGAATTCGGCTTCGCACTGCATAAGGTAATCAATGTCCGAATGCATCTTGAAGGAACTATAGGATTGAATGTAATAGGCTTCCCAACAATTCTGTATTATTATATCTGAATTTTCATCGTAAATTTGCTGAGAAATCTCCGGAAATTCACCGGGATGATTTGTATATGTGGCACTCGGAGCCATGCTTTCATCTACATATTTGCTGAAATCTATGAGCGAGTAAGCTACTCGGACGCCGGGATAGCTGGCAAGATAGTTATAGTTATCTGAGAAGCCATTGTAGTTATAGTCGTAGTCGTATGTATAGCTGTAAATGAAATCTATGTCACTAAGTCCATACGTGGTTTTAATGTTTTTAAGTCCGGATGTGGGAACATTCAAAATGCCATCAAAACCTGAAAGGGTTTTTCCTGCACTGTCACCTGTACCGATAATTAACAGACCTCCTGAGCTGACCCACTTCAGTAATGCACTCTTCTGAGCAGAGGAAAGAGAGTCTGTGGGGAAGTTGCTTATGATGATGGCGTCGATCATGTCGAGACCCTTGGGATTTTCAGGAAGGGAGTCGGCATCCAATCTGTACATGGACATAGTGGTGCCGGAGGCTTTGAAAAACTGTCCCGAGAGATATGAAAGGGCGGCGTAATCATCTGTAAGAATACCTACGTTGGCTACGCTTGAATTGTTATTCATCTGAACCTGAATATCTTCGTTAAAAATCACTTTTCCCTTGTTCGTGGATACTTTTATGTTCAGATAGTCATTGTATGTGGAAAGACAAGCAATGAAATGGCATGTTTTTGTTGCACCTGCAGCCAGAGAAAGGGGCTGCTCGTAAGCTATTACATCGCTGTTCATACCATCTGTTGACAGGATTATTGTACCTTCAAAGTCGGAACCATTATTGGTAATGGTAACTTCGAAGGGTGAATAGTATCCCGTCTGGGCAGAATTTCCAAAGGCGTAATCAACCTTGATGGAAAACTGTTTTTGAGCTGCTTCCGTATTTGTGGCGGGAACCAGCGTGAAAAGGCATAAAAAAACTGCCAGGAAGCACGTAGCACGATGGAATGTTTTTCTGAATCTTTCTTTCATTATTTACTCCTCATATAAAATCTGAAGTATTGTAGCATTTTTCAGATATTTTAGCACAACAGATATTATCAAAACAGTGTATAAATTTTTAAGATTTTTTTAAAAATAGCATTTTTTCGTGGGCATATTTACAGATACACTTTATAGTACCTGTTTTACACTTGAGATATCGCAATAAATGGGAAAAGGTTTCGGATTTGGGACGCATTACTTTCTTGCTTTTTTATATGATATAAGGTATCATTAACTTCATAGTGGCTTAATTTGCACACTTGCGACATCACAATTCGGAGGATACGAATTCTATGGACGTTTTTATAATTATTAAGTGCCTGGGAGGCATTGCGATTTTCCTGTTCGGAATGGATCAGATGGGCAAATACCTGGAGAAACTTTCCGGCGGAAAACTTGAAGGAGTTCTTGGAAAACTCACTTCAAATCGTTTTTCGGCAGTTATATTCGGTGCCCTGGTTACGGCAATTTTACAATCATCTACCACCACGTCGGTAATGGTTGTCGGCCTTGTAAACTCAGGAATCATGAAACTGTCTCAGGCAGTAGGCGTCCTTATGGGTGCCAATATTGGTACAACCATCACTTCATGGATTCTTTCACTTGCGGGAGTGGGAGAGGGTGCATCAACCGTTCTCAAGCTTTTCAAGCCCTCAAGCCTTGCAGGTATTCTTGGATTTGTCGGTATCCTCTTAAAGATGGTATCAAAGAAAGAGCAAAGAAAGGATGTTGGTACAATCCTTCTCGGCTTTTCACTTCTTATGTTCGGTATGACAACAATGACCGAGGCTGTATCTCCTCTTGCTGAGAAGCCTGAGGTTGCGGGCCTGCTTGTTAAGTTCTCAAATCCTCTTCTCGGTGTGCTTGCCGGACTTGTTCTTACAGTACTTGTACAGAGCTCAGCCACATCAATCGGTATCCTCCAGGCATTCTGTATTTCAGGTGCCGTTACATATTCAATCGCTATTCCTATCATCATGGGACAGAACATTGGTACATGCTTCAAGGCCATGATTTCATCAGTGGGAGCAACAAAGAATGCTAAGAGAGCATCCTTCGTACACCTTTATTTCAATCTTCTTGGTACGGTGCTTTTCCTTACAGCGTTCTATGTGCTGTACGGTATATTCAAGTGGGAATTCGTTGCCGAAAAGGCCAGTGCAGCCAACATTGCCCTTATTCACAGTATGTTCAATATAGGAACAACAGTTGTACTGTTCCCCTTTGGTAAGCTTATTGAAAAGCTTGCTGTCATCTCAGTTCCTGAGAAGAAGACTGTTAAGGAAGAGAACAGAGAATTCTCACTCCTTGATACAAGATTCCTTGATACACCTTCCTTCGCGGTTGAGCAGTGTAAGGCGGTTACACTTCAGATGGCTAACATTTCAAGGGCAGCAATGATTACTGCTATTGAACTTTTGACTCATTATGATCCCGCAAAGGCAAATCGAGTTGAAGAGCTGGAAAGTCAGGCGGACGTTTATGAGGATGAGCTTGGTGCATATCTTGTAAAGGTTGCAAATAAGCGACTCAGTGCAAAGGATTCAAATGCTGTAACAAAGATTCTTCATTGTATCGGTGACTTCGAAAGAATTTCCGACCATGCGCTGAATATTAAGCAGGTTGCAGAGGAAATGATGACAAAGGAACTCTCTTTTTCCTCAAATGCACAGAAGGAGATTGAAGTATATACACGAGCTGTTACGGACATCATCAATGAGACTATTGAGGCATTTGCCACAGAGAACATCGGAGTTGCACGTAAGATTGAACCTCTTGAGCAGGTTATTGACGGTCTGAACAAGTCCATTAAGACACGTCACATCGATCGTCTCTGCAAGGGTGAATGTACAATTGAGATGGGCTTCATTCTCACAGACCTTATGGGTAACTATGAGCGTGTTTCAGACCATTGCTCCAACATTGCCGTAGCTGTTATTCAGATGCAGACAGACATTGAAGGTGCGCACAAGTATCTGGGTGACATCAAGTCCGGCGAAGACAAGATATTCACAGATGAATATAAGGTTGATGCACAGAAATATGCACTTCCCTAAGAAAATATAAATGAAAGAGTGAATGAAAATGGTAAAAGTAGTTAAATTCGGAGGCAGCTCTCTTGCTTCCGCAGAGCAGTTCAAGAAGGTTGGTAGTATTATCAGAGCGGAAGAGGAAAGAAAGTACGTTGTTCCTTCAGCTCCAGGTAAGCGTGATTCTAAGGATACAAAGGTTACCGATATGCTTTACGGCTGCTACGCAGAGGCTGAGGCAGGTAAGGATTTTTCGGGTAGCCTTGCAGCTATTAAGGCTCGTTATGATGAAATTATCCAGGGACTGGAATTAAAGACCGATCTTACAAAGGAATTTGAGACAATCAAGAAGAATTTTGAAGAGAAGGCCGGAGTTCAGTATGCTGCATCCAGAGGTGAGTACCTTAACGGTATCATTATGGCTGATTATCTTGGATTTACTTTCCTTGATGCTGCTGAAGTTATCTTATTTGATGAAGAAGGCAATTTCCTTGCTGAGGATACAAACGCAATTCTTTCCAAGAGACTTAAGAGCCTTGACAAGGTTGTACTTCCCGGTTTCTATGGAGCAACAGCGGACGGTGTTGTAAAGACCTTCTCAAGAGGCGGTTCTGATATTACCGGTTCAATTCTTGCCAGAGCAGCAGGTGTTGATCTTTACGAGAACTGGACAGACGTTTCAGGTTTCCTTGTAACAGACCCTCGTATCGTTAAGAATCCTGAGCCTATCAATATCATCACATACAAGGAATTAAGAGAGCTTTCATACATGGGTGCAACAGTTCTCCATGAGGATGCGATTTTCCCTGTAAGAAAGAGCGGAATTCCTATTAATATCCGTAATACAAACAGACCTCAGGATGCAGGTACAATGATTGTTGAGAATACTTGCAAGCAGTCTGATTACACTATTACAGGTATTGCAGGAAAGAAGGGCTTCGTTTCAGTTAACATTGAAAAGGCACAGATGAACTCCGAAATCGGTTTCGGAAGACGTGCTTTGGAAGCATTTGAACTTTCCGGTATCAACTTTGAGCATATGCCCTCCGGTATTGACACACTTTCCGTATTTGTGCATCAGCCTGAGTTTGAAGGCAAGGAACAGCAGGTTCTTGCAGCAATTCACAGACTTACAGATCCTGACTCCGTAGATATTGATTCCGATGTTGCACTTATAGCTGTAGTAGGACGCAGCATGAAGTCAAACCGCGGTGTCGCAGCCAGAATTTTTGCAGCACTTGCTCACAACAACATTAATATCAAGATGATTGACCAGGGCTCCTCCGAGCTTAATATCATCATCGGTGTTTCAAATAATGATTTTGAAGCAGCTATCCGTGCTATATACGATATTTTCGTATCCAGCAGAATTTAATGCTTTACTGGTTTTTTCTCATGTAAGCGAATTAGAGTTTGTTTCGCCGGGTTCGTGACAAATCTTAGGAGACGTGTTAATGAAGAAGAACAAAAAACACATACAGCTGGATGGTGCAATGGGACACTATTTACGTTGGCCCCTGTACTTATGCGTTATGCTGGTAATATTGGATTTATGCGTCCTGATTTTTTACAGGGATGCATTTCCTTTTACATTTGTATTTACATTACTTGTTATAATTATCTGCGTTGTTCAGTTTGCATTCAGACGAAACGAAGTGGTGGAAGAGGTACTTGGCTTTGCTACGGAGTACAACCACTCACTTCACATGATGCTTAAAGAGCTGGATGTTCCATTCGGAGTGCTGGACCTGGACGGAAAACTGATTTGGGCAAGCAATGACCTTAAGGATCTTATAGGAAACGGAAGACTTTTTAACGAGTCTATCGCCAAGCTGTTTGATAAAGAAGAGCTTTCAATAATGCCAACGGTTGAGGAAGATGTGGAGGCTCATGTAATATACAATAACAGAAACTACTTTATGAGACTTCGTCTGGTTACTCCTTCCGAGTATGGTGACATCGTTCTGTGGCACGGAGAAAAAGAAGGAATTGACGCTCCCGATGACTCTTTGGTAGCAATGTTTTTGTATGATGAAACAGAAAATGTTGCATTAAAGAAAGAGAACTTTGACGAGAAAATGCTTGTTGGTTATCTGTATATTGATAACTACGAGGAAGCGTTTGAAAACTGTGATGAGGTGCGTCGTGCTCTTGTTGCAGCATGGATCGAACGTGAAATTAATAAATATCTTAAGGACTATGATGCAGTACTTAAGCGACTTGAAAAGGATAAATACATATTTGTTTTCAAGCAGAAATATCTTTCACAGTTCGAAGCAAACAGATTTTCTATCCTTGAAGATATAAGAAATCTGAATATGTACGGTCTTACAATTACTATTTCCATCGGAATAGGCGTATCACCGGATTCTTACATAAAGTGTCATGAGCTTGCAAGAGTAGCTATGGATATGGCCCTCGGCCGCGGCGGTGACCAGGCAGTAATCAAGACTGCAGATAAGATTACCTATTACGGCGGTGTGAGTGCTTCTCAGGAGAAGTCCACACGAGTAAAGGCAAGAGTAAAAGCACATGCATTACGAGAGTATATTGAGACTCACGAAAAGACAGTTATTATGGGTCATTCCTTCCCTGATATTGACTCAGTGGGATCTGCCATCGGTATCTATCGAATTGCAAAGACCCTTGATAAGCGTGCACATATTGTAATCACGGAAGAAAGTGCATCACTTAAGCCAATTCTGGATGTTTTCCGCAACAATCCGGAATACGAGGAAGATATGTTTATAACCGGAGCCAAGGCAAAGAGCCTTGTGGACAGTGACACACTCCTTGTAGTAGTGGATGTTAACAGACCGACGTATACAGATACAAAGGAACTGCTGGAGCTCACAAAATCAATTGTTGTGCTTGATCACCATCGCCAGATGGATGACCATATTGACAATGCAGTACTTTCGTATGTAGAACCTTATGCTTCTTCAGTATGTGAAATGGTTGCCGAGTTCCTTCAGTATGTCAGTGACGAGTTGAGACTTCGTCCTGCTGAAGCGGATGCTATGTATGGCGGTATCATGATTGATACTAACAATTTCCTTATGAAGACAGGTGTAAGAACCTTTGAGGCCGCTGCATACCTTAGAAGAAACGGTGCCGATGTCACAAAAATCCGTAAGCTCTTCAGAACAGACTTTGCAGAATATCAGGCCAGAGCAAACGCAATATCCAATTCAGAAGTGTACCTTCAGCATTTTGCGTTTGCAGTATTTAACGGTGCCGGACTTCCGAATCCTACCATTACTGCAGCACAGTCGGCTAACGAAATGTTGGCAATCGAAGGCGTTAAAGGTGCTTTTGTATTTGTTGAATACAATGGAAAGATTTATCTTTCAGCCCGTTCCATTGATGAGCTGAACGTTCAGCTTGTCTGCGAGAAGCTGGGCGGCGGTGGACACATGAGTGCAGCCGGTGCACAGTTTGTTGAGATTTCCATGGACGAGGCAGTAGAGAAGGTTAAAACAACAATTCAGGAAATGATTGAAAACAAGGAAATCAAGTAGAGAAATAAACAGTCAGAGGTATTTGAAATGGAAGTTATTTTATTACAGGATGTAAAATCATTAGGAAAAAAAGGCCAGGTTTGCAAGGTAAGCGATGGCTATGCAAGAAACTTTATTATTCCCAAGGGCTTAGGCGTTGAGAAAACACCTAAGACAATGAACGACTTAAGACAGCAGCAGCTGGCAGAGGCTAAGCGTCAGCAGGAAATTCTTGATGAAGCAAAGGCTCTTGGCGAGAAGCTCGCAGCAGGCACAGTTACCTTCACAATGAAGGGCGGAGAAGGTGGAAGAACCTTCGGCTCAGTTTCCACTAAGGAAATTGCAACAGGAATTAAGGAGCAGCTTAAGCTTGATGTGGATAAGAAAAAGCTTGTTCTCAACGATCCCATCAGAAATTTCGGAACATACAATGTGCCGATTAAGCTTCATCCCCAGGTAACAGTGGAACTTAAGGTTAAGGTTGTCGAAGCATAGTTCGTTGTTATTTATATGGGGAATGAATCATGGAAGAGAATGTAATTAAAAGGTTAATGCCTAATAGCCATGATGCAGAGATGTCCGTTATCGGTGCCATGATTATGGATCGCGATGCCATAACTCATGCTGCTGACAGACTTTCACCTGACGATTTCTACACGCAGGAATTCAAAGTAATGTTTGAGGCAATCAAAGAGATGTACACTGTCGGCCAGGCAGTAGATATTACTACTCTTATTGTAAAACTGCAGGAAAAAGATCTTGCACCTGAATTCTGCGGACTTGAACATATTATGAGTATTGTGGACAGAACGCCCACATCAGCCAACATAAAGTATTACGTTGATATCGTTCAGGATAAGGCTATTGAGAGAAGACTCATTAAGACCCTGGAAGGGCTTGCAGGTGAGGCTTATATGGAGAAGGAAGGTGTTCAGAGCCTTCTGGATCATACTGAAAAAGAAGTGTTTAAGCTTGTTCAGAGTCGTGGTTCCTCTGATCATGTTGATATAAAGCAGGTTGTATACAGCACACTAAGAAATATCGAAGCAGCAGCAAAGAACTCTTCGGGAATTACCGGTGTTGCCACGGGCTTCAGAGATCTGGATCGCTCCCTTGCGGGCCTTCAGAAATCGGATTTCATTTTGATTGCGGCAAGACCTTCTATGGGCAAGACAGCATTCGTACTGAATCTGGCGAACTACATTGCTGTAAGATCAAAGGTTACTACTGTTTTCTTCTCATTGGAAATGTCTAGGGAATCACTGGTTGAGCGTATGCTTGCCATGGACTCCTTAATCAGTGCAACAACCCTGAGAGCAGGTACCTTGAAGGACAACGAATGGGGCGACCTGGTGGGGGCAGCCAGAGAAATCGGCGATTCGGCCCTGATTATTGAAGATACTCCGGGTATCTCCGTGGCAGAATTACGATCTAAATGCAGAAAATATAAGCTGGAAAACAATTTGGGACTGATTATTATTGACTACCTGCAGCTTATGTCCGGTGATGGACGTACTGAATCAAGACAGCAGGAAGTATCAGAGATTTCACGTTCCCTTAAGGCACTGGCCCGTGAGTTGGATGTGCCGCTTATAGCACTTTCCCAGCTCTCCCGTGCGGTTGAATCAAGACCTGATAAACGTCCTATGATGTCCGACCTTCGTGAATCGGGATCTATAGAGCAGGACGCCGACGTAGTAATGTTTATTTACAGAGATGAATATTATAATAAAAATACTGAACATCCCGGAGAGGCGGAAATAATTATCAGTAAGCAACGTAAGGGTCCTACAGGAACAGTACGACTCCAGTGGCAGGCTCAGTATACAAGATTCAGAAATCTCGAGCATGAGCATCAGGACAATGAGTAATTATCATTCACTCGATTCGGAAATGAAAAGAATATACGGGAAAAAGGTGTACAGGCTTGCACTTGATGCAGGCTGTACATGCCCTAACAGAGATGGCACCTGCGGATTCGGCGGGTGTTTTTTCTGTGCAGATTCGGCCTACGCGGAAAGTGTGCTGCCCATAAGTGAGCAGATAGAAAAAGCAAAAGAAAAGGTTGCCGCAAAGACAAAGGATAATGCCTATATTGCATATTTTCAGTCCCATACAAATACATATGGAGACATGAACAGACTTTGCGGGATGTTCCAAGAAGCTATAAATCATCCGGAAGTTGTGACCCTTGCAATAGGAACGAGACCGGACTGCCTTGATGGCAAATGGATTGAAAGGCTGGCTGAACTTAACAAAATCAAACCGGTGTGGGTTGAACTTGGTCTTCAGACCATTAACGATGACACTGCTAAGCTTATTAATCGCGGCTACAATCTTGCCGTATTTGAGGACGCATACAAAAGGCTTAAGGCTGCAGGGATTACGGTAATTGTCCACGCCATTATCGGACTTCCGGGGGAAGCGGACAAGGATGCCATAGCAACTGTAAAATACCTTTCTTCGCTTAATCCCTCATTGGATGGTATCAAATTACATAACCTTAACATACTTAAGGGAACCGTCCTTTGTGAAATGTATGAAAAGAATCCCTCTTTGATACATGAATATACGATGGAAGAATATTTATCCTTGGTGATTAAGCTTATTCGAATTTTGCCTGAGGGCTGCGTAATACACAGAATTACAGGAGATGGTCCCAGAAGTCTTCTGGTTACGCCGAAATGGATAACGGACAAGAAGAGAGTGCAGAATACGTTCAGAAAATTGTTGGAAGAAAAAGAAGAACCGGGCTTATAGAAAGCCCGGCTTTGCTTTTTTACATTATTCTGTTATGGAAATATGACCACTTCCGCAGTTTATATTAACAACTGAGCTAAGCTTTTCACCTTCCCCTGCCTGGACAGAAACACCGCCGCTTCCGTGGAAAATGTTGTGGACGGAATGGGCAACATCGTAACCGGAAAGATTGATGCTTCCGCTTCCGGACTTGACATTAATGCAACTGAAATGATCCTCAATATGAGCATTTACGCCACCGCTGCTGGAAGTGATGTTTATGTTGTTAGCACGACCATTTAAGTGTGAACTTCCGCTGGAGGTGGTAAGTGTGATATTGTGAGCTGTTATGTTTTCAGCATTTGCACCACCGCTGGAGGAAATAATTGTGCATTCGGAAGCGGTAACGTTCATGACAATATTTGATCCACTGCTGGAACGAGCTCCGAAGGAATTTGCGAGACAGGACTGCACATTTGATGAACCACTGGAGGACTGAACGGCAAGCATTGAAGCAGATATTGAGGACAGAGCATTGCATCCGCTGGAGGAGGCGATTGCAACATCATTTGCTTTAATCTTGTCACATGCGTTGCTGCCGCTGGAACTGCTTACAGAGAGTGAACCTACGCAAATGCCCTGGACTGCGGTACATCCGGAACTGTTTTTTACCGTGAGAACAGGGAAGTTCTGTGGAACATAAACTTTAATCGTGCCGGTATCTTTAACTCCTAAAGAGAAATGGTTATTGAAGAGCCTTGCGAGCAGGCCTTTGGACTGGGGTTCAGGCATTTCTTCTATAACAAAATCAACGGCATATACACCGCTGTTATTCTTAACGGTAATTCCAAACTTAGGAGAATTTTCGGTGATGATTTCTCTTGTATATTCTGCATGAATTGAGCCATCGTTGGATGGGAAAACCTGTATGGCTGCAGAATATCCGATAGAACCTGGTGTTGTTCCGTTGACTACAATAGTACTGCAATTGTCAGCAGCAGCTGTGGAGACTGTCTCGGGACGGAGAAGATTGTCTTCAACCTCCGGTGTTACCGTTTCTTTTACTGCAGGTGTTTCGATTATTCCGGCAACCATTTCGTCAATATCGCCCAGGTCGGCAATAATCTGCTCGTCAGGTATTCCTGCGGCACGGCCCTCCTGAAAATGCTCTTTATAATCCTCGAGGATTTCGTTTCTTGTTTCTTCACTGAATTTCGCCAGCTTTTCGCTGAGCATCTTGATATATTCTTCCATTCTTTAACCCCTTTCTTATTGGATAATTCTTTCTACAGCTTTGACAAATTCATTCCACTCATCAAGCAACTCGCGGCGACGTTCTTTCCCCTTTTCGGTAAGCTTATAATATTTTCTTGCAGGTCCGGATTCAGACTCCACAAGATAAGTGGTTACGTAATCATCTTCCTTGAGTTTTTTTAATATGGGATAGAGGGTGCCTGTGGCTATGTCCATTTCTGTCGATATTTTTTCGGTTAGTTCGTACCCGTATTTATCGGCGGAATATAGTTGGGACAAAACACAGACCTCAAGGGCTCCTTTCTTGAATTGTATGTTCATAATACGCCTTTCTTAGTAGAGTAGTTTACTTTGTTGTGTAGATAATATCATATACTATTCTATAATGCAATATAGTATATTAAAAAAACGACAGGGAATTTCCCTGTCGTTTGATTTCGAGTATTAAATTACTCCTGCTCGATGGAACCTGTAGGGCATGTAGATGCACAAGCACCACACTCTAAGCACTGATCAGCGTTGATTTCGAAATGCTCTGCTCCCTCTGAAATAGCACCTGCAGGGCACTCGCCTGCGCATGCGCCACAGCTTACACAACCGTCATTAATCTTGTATGCCATGATAAATTCCTCCTGTTAACATTATTTTTAAGTTATTCCCTTTGCCATAGGGCATCAGGATACCGAAAATATTATAACATGGTAAGTGGGATTTGCAAGTGAAATATGTGTGAAAAAATCTTTATTGTCTTTCTGTGTTGACTAAATGCATTCTCGTGATATAATCACCTCAGAAAATTTTTTCGGAGGAATTGAAAATGATTACAAAAGATATGAAAATCAGTGAAATCATAAAGGTTAACTCAAACATTATTGCTATTCTTTTAAATGCAGGAATGCACTGTGTAGGATGTCCTTCAGCTCAGGGCGAAAGCCTTGAAGAAGCAGCACTTGTTCACGGACTTGATGCAGATGCACTTGTTAAGCAGATTAATGCTTATCTTGGAAACTAGTAAAAAATAAAACCTCAGCTTTAATGGCGGGGCGTCGTAAAACAGTAAATGTTTAAGAATTGAAAAAAGATGGGAAG